>JAQCLE010000049.1 GCA_027592755.1 Bacteroidota bacterium
CGTGGCAAACATTAAGCATTACGGGATATTGCAACTTTATTCATAAAGGTTCGGATGAGTGTGATGTTTTATTATCATTTGTATGATTCCATCTGCAATGACCTTAGTATTACATATTAAACAAATATTTAATGTCATGCTAAAGAAAATATTAATAGGATTAGGTGTTGTTGTACTTATTTTTGTTCTGTGGTCAGTTTATGGACTGTTTATAGCCACACCTGCAAGTCCGCCTGCCACCACTGAATATTCAAATCAGGGGCTGGAAATAAGTGTCAACTATAGCCGTCCTTACAAAAAGGGTCGCTTAATTTTTGGTGAGGAAGCTGACGATGCTTTGCAACCATATGGTGTATACTGGAGGCTTGGTGCTAATGCTGCCACCGAGATCACTTTTAATAAAGACGTTCTTTTTGCGGGAAAACCTGTCCGTGCGGGATCTTATCGTATGTACGCCGTACCAGGTGCTCAATCGTTCAAGGTTACCCTAAACAGTGAATTGGACGTATTTTTTGGTGTAGCTGAACCTGATCCGGCATTGGATATTTTAACGGTAGATGCACCTGTAACCATGCAAAATACCGAAACGGAGATGTTCACTATCAATATCAACAGTTCCGGAAATGGGGCACAGATAGATTTTGTTTGGGATAAAGTACTATTCTCTGTTCCCGTAACCGTACAATAGAGTCCATGAAAAAATGGCTACTCTTTCCGCTAGCCGTATTGATATTTCTTGGCATCACCTACTGGGGGATAGGTAAAATTCAATATCGATTGAATGTGATGGACGTGGAAGAGTATGAACCTCTCTCCACGCTGAGGGTGTCGGAGAATTTGCCCACCAGGGCAAAATTTCCATTTATTGACGTGCACAACCACCAGTGGACCATGCCTATCCAGGATCTGGACAAACTGGTTGAAGATATGGATGCACTCAATATGGCAGTGATGGTAAATCTAAGTGGCTTTAGGGGAAAATACCTTGAGTGGTCCCTTGACAATGTCAAAGACCATTTGGATGATCGTTTCGCCATTTTCCTTAACTTAAATTTTGAAGAATTGGATGACGATGGTTGGCCCGACAACACTTTATCCATGATGGAAGAAGCCGTTAAACAAGGAGTGAAAGGCCTCAAGGTATACAAAGGTCTTGGGCTGTCAGATAAAGACAATCAAGGCAATCGGATAGCAATTGACGATCCAAGATTGGATCCTATTTGGGCCAAGTGTGGAGAGTTGGGGATTCCTATTCTAATTCATTCCGGTGAACCTGCTGCATTTTGGCAAAAGAAGGACAAGTTTAATGAACGGTGGTTGGAGCTGAAGCAATACCCCAGCAGATACCGATCTCCCGAGAAGTATCCCTCCTTCGAGGAAGTAATGGCCGAGCAGCATCATGTATTCCGAAAGCACCGGGGTACCACATTTATCAACGCCCACTTAGGATGGTTTGGCAATGACCTCGATAGATTGGGCCAACTCTTTGATGAAATGCCCAATGTATATACGGAGTTGGGCGCAGTACTTGCCGAGTTAGGACGTCAACCTAGAAATGCCTATAAATGGCTAATAAAATACCAGGATAGGGTAATGATGGGTAAAGACATCTACAAAAAAGAAGAATATTACACCTATTTCCGTGTACTGGAGACTGACGATGAATATTTTGACTATTATCGCAAACGACATGCTCATTGGAAAATGTATGGATTGAACCTTCCCGATTCTGTCTTAAAGAAAGTGTATTATCAAAACGCCCTGAAGCTAATTCCAGGATTAGATATCAGCTTATTCGAATAAATTAGAACTGTTCCCGTAATGTGAGATCAGAATGGAAATACTGGAAATCCACTAATACCATAAGTAACGAAAGCAAATCAAAAAATTCTTAATTCTATATACGATTTATATGTTTAAATAATATATGTTTGTACATATAATTAAAATCAAAATCATATGACTCTCAGAGAAAAAACACAAGATATTTACAATCAAGTAGGGCAAGGGAAACTATTGGACGCTTTTGATCAGTATTATGCTGATAACGTCGTGATGACCGAACCCAGAGGAACCTGGGAGGGTAAGGCTGCATGTAGGGCACACGAGGAAGAATTTTTAAGTATGGTGAAAGAATTTCACGTCATGGAAGTGAAAGCAATCACCAGTGATGAAGAAGCTGGTGTGGTGATGCATGAAACATCAATGGACGTTACTTTCCAGGATGGAAACAGAATGAACATGCAGCAAGTCGGTGTTCAGAAATGGGAAGATGGCAAGATCGTTCATGAACGATTTTACTATCAGGGATAAAGGATTCAAAAGCAGGTCAAAATGGCCTGCTTTTTTCATTCAAATAGTGTTACCTCATTATTAAAAGCCTAATAGTGAGCATTGAGATTTTTTTTGGCAGGATGGAAAGAGCTTTACCTTTTTAACTACTTAACTCTTTTTCCTTATTACACCCGAACTGTCGCCTGCCCTGACTCAATTGGGCGGGGCATATATCCGGGTTTGCTCTTGGTTTTTGTGAGACTTTGGAGCATGGCCGTTACTATGATTACATTTTAATCGAATAATCTTTGATAAGCCACTATAGCTTTCGGGAATAACTTATGTGATACCACTTTCTTTCTGTTAATAATGTTTCGTTCTTCTTTCTCAGCGTTGGGAAAAGGCAACCTCATAATAGCTTTTTCTTTGGCATTATTATTAACAAATACCATTGCTTCTTTGTGATTCAAATTTGTGATTCTGAAATTAGTATTAAAGCGAAGGTTTATATTTTTAATTATAATATCATGGTTAACAATAAGTTCATCAAACTTCACAATGAAGATATTTTTACGGTATGGGTAAATTGTATTGTAAAAATCGACATATGACTTAATCGCTGATGCCATGTTTATACTGTCGTGCCACGTTATGAATGAAGCAATGGAGTCCTATGGCTTTCTGATCAACATCACGGCAGGAATTCCTAGATTAATTGCTTTAATTAATTGAACAGGTGAATGAATGTGATTGGCTATTTTAATTTCCGGGTTGCATCTTCTAAGCAACATAACAAAATAGGAATTACCTGATCTTGGAAAACCTTCAATGCAAATATCCTTATCGGGATTAATTATAAGTTTATCCTTTTCAGATCTTAAATAATTAATATGAAAAAGAAAGCGACTATTATTTATAGTTCTGCCTATTAAAAATTTAAGATTCCTTATTATTTTATTCACATTGGTACATTCTCTTATCTAATTTGATTAGTATTCCCAATTTAGATCTCACTTACTTTTTCAACTATTCTTATCAAATTGTTTTTATTGATTTTCTCAAGAGTACTCCGTGACCATTACAATCTCCAAGAATTGCTCATATCGCTCCGGTCTGATTTCATTCCATTCGATCGAACTAATGCCGTTCAGGGAATGGGCTGTGAGCTCCCTTGAAACCCGTTTCAAATAGTTGCGAATATTATTCGATTGAACATTGGATTCTGAAGCTATTACATTCTGACTGACCTCGTTTTTGTCATTACAGCCTGAAATAACGCAGGCAGAGATTATGAGTAAAAAAAGATAGCGCATAATTGAAAGGGTTGATTTAAGAATAAAAATATCGGTTTCACTTGAAAGAGTTATTGAAGTGCTTATTATCGGTTAGCATGATCATTCTGACTACAAATTTGGAACGATTAACTATTGAAAACTGCTGGATTTCCGGTTGTTGGCATAGCTGGAGGGAAGGTTAATTCCTCATTTTGTTGTTTACATTATTTACTCGACGGCACCAGTAATGTCCAGCAAATTATCACACGTGCGGGTATATGGCAATCCAAAAGGATCAAATACAGTATTTGTATTACGCTTTAACCATATGGTTTTCAGACCTAATGCTGCAGCACCAATAATGTCGAATGAATTGGCTGATACTAGCCAGGTATCAGCAATTGATGAAGACGATTTTCGTATCAATAGTTCATATACTTTCGGTGATGGTTTGAAAGTTCTTACTTCATCGACGCTGATTATTTGATCAAAATGCCGTAGGATCTTGGCATTTTCGAAAAGGGAGATGAGGTCGTCTTTCTTTCCGTTGGAGAAGGCAATGATTTCATGCCCTTTTTCTCTTAAGGATTGCATGCATGGAAGCGTTTCAGAGTAGGCTGGCAGTTTTCTATACATGTCAAGCAACTCGCCTTTTTGACTTTCAGAAAGTCTTGTTTTGAAAAAGGTATTGCAATATTCCAATGCTTGGCTGGTGCATTCGCTAAAATGATTGAATTGGTTCATAACAGCCTTGCGAAATGAATATTCAAGTTGCTTGTCTCTCCAAAGGTTGTTGAAAGGCGGGGCTTTATCGCCAATCATACCCTCCAATACCTGACCCAGCGCCATTGGATCAATGAGCGTACCGTAAATGTCAAAGGCAAAAGTCATGAATCGAGAAGATTTTGATGGAGGTTAGAATTTAAGGGTGAGTTTTTGACTTTTTTATCCTAAAACTCACCCTATCACTTTTCGATCTTTATCCAAGTGCACTCAGCGCCCTTTCAGTGAACACCTTTGCCAAATGCGAACGGTATTCAGAAGAAGCAAAGTTGTCACTCATCACTGCTACACCGTCTACTGCATGTTCTGAAGCAGCTTTCGCGTCACCGTCATAAGCTCGCTCAACGGCTGACGCCCGATAGGCATGGTCTGCGACACCAGTTAATCCAATACTAATCCCAGCGCCATTTTTAATGGCTGCACAGCCCACCACCGCAAACCTGCTTGCCGGATGAGAAAACTTCAGATATACACCATTGCTGGCTTTTGGAATACGTATTGCTATAATCATCTCGTGACTCCCAAGGGCGGTAGCGTAAATTCCTTGAAAAAAATCAGACCCACTAATTGAACGCTTTCCATTGATGCCCTCAACTTCAATTTTAGCATCTGACGCTAAAATCACTGCCGGGTAATCTGCTGCCGGGTCTGCATGGGCCAGACTGCCACCTATTGTCCCTTTATTTCGCACTTGTATGTCCCCAATAGATTTAGCGGTTTGAGCCAGTACATTGAGCTTTTGTTTGACAATCGGAGAAGTAGCAATTTGATGATGCGTACAATTTGCACCTATTACAAGATCATCACCGTCTTCTTTGATACTATTTAGACCCGGTATTTTACCAATATCGATTACGGTTCCTGGTTGGTTGAGCCGTAGTTTCATCGCTGGAACCAGACTATGCCCTCCGGCTATTAGTTGTGCGTCATCTCCATGTTTATCAAGAAGAGCCAGAGCTTCACTGACAGAAGATGCTTTTATATATTCAAATTTTGCAGGTATCATATTCTAAAATTTAATTCGTGAATTGATTTAACTATTCATTGCCCTCCATACCCTTTCAGGTGTGATAGGCATCTGTATATCCTTAATACCTAAATGAGATATGGCGTCCATTACCGCATTTGCAACAGCAGGAGTAGCGCCAATAGTTCCAGCTTCACCAGCCCCTTTAACACCTAAAGGATTGTGAGGACATGGTGTAACTTTCCTGTCAGTTTCGAAGAATGGAAGATCGTCCGCCCTTGGCATAGCATAATCCATATACGAGCCGGTAATCATCTGGCCATTTTCGTCATAAACCACTCCCTCAAGCAATGCCTGACCAACTCCCTGGGCTACACCGCCATGAATTTGTCCATCCACAATCATTGGATTAATAACATTTCCTACATCATCACAGGCAATAAAACGTTTAAGACTCACCTTGCCGGTGTCCTTATCCACTTCAACAACAGCAATGTGAGTACCAAATGGGTAAGTAAAATTTGTAGGGTCATAGAAACTTGAAAAGTCCAAACCAGGTTCCAGACCTGCCGGGTAGTCATGTGGAACATATGCCGTGAGCGAGACATCTCCGAATGTGATGGATTTGTCTGTTCCTTTTACCGTCCACTTTCCTTCTGCAAACTCCAAATCTGCTTCAGCTGCTTCTAGTTTATGAGCCGCTATTTTTGCCCCTTTCTCAATAATCTTATCGAGACTCTTCATAATTGCCGAGCCTCCAACCGCGAGACTCCTAGAGCCATAGGTTCCCATTCCAAAAGCCACTTCATTGGTATCTCCATGGATGATATCTACATCGTCAATTGGAATTCCCAGTGTATCTGCCACAAATTGAGCATAGCTCGTTTCGTGACCTTGACCATGAGAGTGTGAGCCAGTAAATACACTAACTTTTCCTGTGGGCTGAACTCTGACATGACCACTTTCATACAGACCCGCACGAGCGCCCAAGGAACCTACCACTGCCGAAGGCGCTATGCCACAGGCTTCGATGTAGGTAGAAAATCCAATACCAAGGAGTTTTCCATTCGTTCTGGATTCTTCCTGATCTTTTCGGAACTGTTTGTAATCAAGCATTTCCAAAGCACGATCCAGGGTAGCGTGATAATTACCACTGTCATACTGAAGTGCAACCTGGGTTTGATAACCTGGTTGGTTTACTCCATCAAAAGCGGGAATAAAATTGATCCTTCTTAATTCAACAGGATCCCTTTTCATTTCAAGGGCAGCTGTATCCATCAAATGCTCAAGGATATAAGTCATTTCAGGCCTTCCTGCACCGCGATATGCATCCACTGGGGTAGTATTGGTGAAAACGGCAGTTATGTCCACATTGATCAAAGGGGTGGTGTAACATCCCTGTGCCAAAGTGCCATGAAGATATGTTGGACAAGCCGTGGAGAAAGTAGACAAATAGGCGCCCAAATTAGCTTCTGAATGAACCCTGAATGCCACGATTTTCCCATTATCATCAAATCCCATTTCTGCAGTTGTGACGTGATCCCTGCCGTGGGCGTCTGTCAGAAATGCTTCACTTCGATCGGAGGTCCACTTTACAGGTCTACCAATTTGCTTGGAAACCCAGGTAACTAGTGCCTCTTCAGTATAATGATAGATTTTGCTTCCAAAACCACCTCCGACATCATGGCTGATTACCCGTACCTTATGCTCGGGTAAGCCCAATACAAATGCACACATCAATAACCTGATCAGATGTGGGTTTTGGGTACTGGTATAAAGTGTGTATTTGTCAGCGTTAACATCGTAGTCCGCAATATAGGAGCGGGGCTCAATTGCATTGGGAGACAATCTCTGGTTTTTGAAATTCAATTTCGTAACATGACTTGCACTTTCTATCGCAGCATTGACTTCATCCTTGGGATTGCCAATTTGAAAGTCAAAAACAATATTGTTAGGGACGTCGTCATGGACCTGAGGAGCGCCTGGCTGAATTGCCGCTTTGGCATCCGTCACGGTAGGGAGTTCGTCATAATCCACTTCGACTAATTCGACTGCATCGCGTGCTGCCTGAAGAGTTTCAGCAATAACAGCAGCTACATTTTCTCCGACATGTCTTGCTTTCCCTACAGCTAATAATGGGTGTGGTGGCTCCTTCATGGTATCTCCATTTTTGAAATTCACCTGCCATCCGCAAGGAACGCCAAAATTTCCACAATCATCACCTGTATAAATAGCTACGACTCCCGGATGAGCCAAGGCAGCCTTTGTGTTAATGTTTTTGATTTTAGCGTGTGCATATGGACTTCTTACGAATGCCAAATGCGTCATTCCTGTTAATACGAGATCGTCCGTATATTTTCCTTTTCCTGTGATGAACCTGTTGTCTTCACGTCGTTTTATAGATTTTCCTATGTAGTTGCTCATGATGCTTATTTCATTGATTCAGCAGCATGCTGAATAGATTTAACAATGTTGTGATAACCTGTGCACCTGCAAAAGTTTCCTTCCAAGCCGTGCCGTATTTCATCCTCTGAAGGATTCGGATTCTCATCCAAAAGACCAGAGGCTGTCATAATCATCCCCGGTGTGCAAAAGCCACACTGCAGACCGTGATTTTCCTTGAAGGCAGATTGCAAGGGATGCATTTCTCCATTTTTAGCCAAACCTTCAATGGTGGTGATTTCACTACCATCAGCCTGTACGGCTAATATGGTGCATGATTTGACCGCCTTGCCATCCAATGTGATGGTACAGGCGCCACAACTACTGGTGTCACATCCAATATGGGTGCCCGTAAGTAGCAAGACCTCTCTTAGATAACTTGCAAGTGACATCATGGGCACGACATCACTGATGTGTTCCTTTCCATTGACACTAACTTTAATTTGCATAGGAGTTGGTTTAATGTTTATGAATTGATTATTTCTTTATTCAATGATTCGAAAAATTGCTTTGAGAGCGAAGTGATCACTCCGCCGATTATCCTTTGTCCCATCATGGCGAGTTTGCCGGAGAGTTTCGCTTCACCCTGGTATACTATTTCCGTCGTGTTCTCGATGGCTTCCAAATGCATCTTTATTTCTGCAGATACATTTCCAATTTTACTTGTTTGATTAACTACTATCGTTGCCGTCTTATTTTCGATCTTTTCGATCAACTCCAATTGCCCTTCAAAACTTCCATTGACCGGTCCAATCTTTATTTTAGAAGTAGCTTTATATTTATCATCGCCCAATGGCATGAGCTCGGAAATACCCGGTGTTACCTTCTTAAGCACTTCCGGATCCATCAGATGAATCCATACATCTGTAGCTGAAGCCAGAATCCGGTACCTCCCTTGGACAATCATTTTTTTGGCGGCTACTTGGTTTGGTTAAATAATAAGTATTAATCAGAAACGGATAGGGAAAATACTGTAAAATCAGCGCATTTGAAAGTATTGATTGAAAATACCCTCTTGTCTGCCTGAAATGGTAAGATCTGAAATCAGGAGTTCAGTTACTTCGCTCGATGGTAGCGGGGGCATTCAATGATGTAAAAGGTATTTTCTCTTTCCGGATCGGAGGCATTTCATCGCACGCCTCAAGCTTTCAAGATTATGGGCCGATTCCATCACATCTATATAAGGTAAAGCGGTCTGCAGCCCTATAACATCAGGTGAAAAATTTGGGCTACCGGCCAATGGGTTCAGCCATATGACCTTTTTAGAACGTTTGTGTATTTCCCGCATCGATTGCCTGAGCATTATCGGATCACCAGTATCCCATCCATCGCTTAAAATAAAAATGATGGTCTTTTTTGTCAATAATTTATGGGCATAAGAATCGACGTAGGATTGGATACTCTGTCCAATTGTTGTACCGCCTGACCAATGGGGTACTCTTTCAGAAATGAGTTCATAGGCTTTGTCGAATTCATAATTCTCAAGCAGTTCGGTCACACGATGAATTGCTGTGCTGAACACAAAAGTCTCAATCCGATCATAAGCATTTTGGAATGCATAAATCAGGTTAACAAAAAAACGGCTATAAAGATCCATCGACTTGCTTACGTCACAAAGCAGGACGAGCTTCAGCTTCTTATCCTTAGGTTGGCTGAAGTGAAACTTTAATATTTCGCCTCCTAAACGCATATTCGTAGAGAATGTCCTTTTGAGGTCCAATACATGGTTCTTTTTGGCTCTTTTTTTCAAACGGCTTTTCTGATGAGCAAGCTGTCTTGCAATTTTTCTCAAAAGGGCCATGATCAGGTGCATTTCATCTGGAGACATGTTCCCAAAATCTTTACGTGTCAATACTTCCAAGCTGCTGTAGGCAGCTACGCTTTGTTCCTCTTCTGCCGGGTTATGATAAAGCCAACTTTTTAATGTCTCGATGGAAGGTTGTTGGGCATTGAGATTCGAATTTTTTTCATTGTCTTCAGGTAGTGACTTAGTTTTTGAATCGACAGCTTTTTTGAGATGGTCCCAGAATTCATCATATAAGTCATCAAATTGCTCATACTGCCATTTTGATTTAACTATGACGGACTTCAAAGCTGTCTTAAATGAATTTTTGTTGCCTATGGGCAAATGACTAAGTGCCTCCATGGCATCTGACTCTTCTCTTGTTCCTGAGGCAAAACCTTTACTTCTGAGAAATTTACACAGTTGTACAACATTTCCTGAAATGGTTGTTTGTCGTTCGATCAGGATTGAGTTATCAGCCAAGACGTGAAATAACTCCGGTTTTTTCGAGTAACTCAGAAAGGGAATCCCGGGTATGTCTGATGTCCTGCCAGTCCTTAAGGATTACGCCGAGTGTGTCCTCTACAATCTGTCTATCCAGATGTGTCAAATGCATGGCAGCAAGGGCCCGAGCCCAATCCAATGTTTCTGCAACTCCGGGTGTTTTTTCAAGTTTAAAGATGCGCAGTTCCACCATAAATGCACATATCTGCTCACCCAACTTTTGATCAAGACCATGAACTTTAGCATGTAAAATGGACAGTTCCTTTTCGAAATCAGGATATTCGATCCATAAGTACAAACAACGTCGGCGAAGTGCTTCAGATAGTTCGCGGGTTCGGTTACCCGTCAGAATGATATGCGGTTTGCTTTTCGCTTTTATTGTCCCGATTTCAGGAATGCTTATTTGCCAATCAGAGAGAACCTCCAGGAGAAAACTCTCGAATTCTTCATCTGCCCGATCAATTTCATCGATTAAAAGAACTGGGGGGTTTTCCCGACTTATAGCCTCCAAAATTGGACGTTTGAGCAAGAATTTGTCCGAGAATATCTGCTCCTCAAGTTTCTCTTTTGACAGATCACCATTGTCATGCATCTTCAAATAGATCAGTTGATGCTGATAGTTCCATTCATACAAAGCATGCGTGGAATCCAGGCCTTCGTAGCATTGCAGACGGATGAGGTCTGTTTTGAGTGCGCCAGCCAATACCTTGGCTATCTCAGTTTTTCCAACACCTGCCGGGCCTTCAACCAAAAGTGGCTTTTCAAGTTGCATGGACAGATACACTGACATCTCCACCGATTTATCAGTGACATATCCCTGCGTTCTGAGCATACTCCCAATTTGCTTTAAATCAATTGGCACAATTTGATAAAATGTGGGATTTCAATTTAGATCGAATATCAGTAATAACAAACAATAGGGGATAGGTAGGGGAGGTGAAAGATGAAGATTTGGAGATGTATTAATCCAGCTGCAGGATAATTTTCCCAATATTGAGATTCTGCTCCATTCGTTGATGAGCCTCACCAATTTTGTCCCATGGGTATACCGAATCAATGACTGGCTTTAATTTATGTTGCTCAAACAAATGAAGAAAACTCTTTTGAAAACGCTGGGTCAAATTGGATTTATACTCAATTGAACGCGATCGTAGTGTTGACCCCATGAATGTAATGCGCTTGGATAAAATTTGAGCCAAATCAACGCCATCAGCTACGCCTCCGCTTAAAAAGGCAAGCATCACTATTCTACCATCTATTCCTAAAGCTTTAATATTTCTGGACATATATCCTGCACCAATAAAATCAATGATTAAATCGGTTCCTTGATTATTTGAAAACTCCTTTACCAACTCATCGAAGTTGTTGTCGGTACGATAATTAATCCCAAAATCAGCACCTAATTCCTTGCAGAAACTAATTTTTTCATCAGTTCCAGCAGTTATAATTACTGTTGCACCAGCTTCCCGTGCCAGTTGGATGGCAGCAGTTCCAACACCACTGGCCCCTGCATGAATCAACACCGTTTCCCCCTTTTCCAGCTTACCATGTAAAAACATGGCTTGAAAGGCCGTCAAAAAGACTTCCGGAATTCCGCCTGCATCGACATAATCCATATTGTTCGGAATTGGCATCACACTACCCTGATCAACAACTGCGTATTCAGCATAGCCACCACCAGCTAATAGGGCCATGACACGATCACCCATTTTAAATTTATCAACGCCATCGCCAACCTCCTTCACCTCACCTGCCACCTCAAGGCCCATGATCAAAGATGTTCCCGGGGGTGGTGGATATTTACCAACCCGCTGCAATAAATCGGCCCGATTAACGCCGGCGGCTTTTACCGTTATTTTCAACTGGTGATTTCCAACCACAGGTTCTTTTACTTCTGCGATATGAAATCCCTCAATTGTACCATTTATGTCAGTTTGAATTGCTTTCATCATACCATTTTAAGAGCAAAATCGAGGTGGTTTAAGGAATAGAATAATGATGCATTTCCCAATTTTACTACTGCTCTATTTCCGATTTTTTAATAATTTTATAGATTCTGAATTCACACAATATCTTAGTTTACTGGGCGCAGGTCCATCCGAAAATACATGACCTAAATGTCCATCACATGTATTACACATCACTTCAACCCTCGTCATGAACAAAGATTTATCCGCCTCGTATTTGATGGCATTTTCTTCTATGGGTTGCGTGAAACTTGGCCACCCTGTTCCCGATTCGAACTTGATGGTTGAATCAAATAGTTCGGTACCACAACAAATGCAAGCATATATACCGGGGTCATGGGCATGACATAACGCACCACTAAAGCTAGCTTCAGTTCCCTTCTGACGAGTTATACGAAATTGTTCGGGTGTTAATAATGTTTCCCACTCCGCATCCGTCTTTTCGACTCGAAATGTTGGTTTGGGATTACCGTTCTTCGTGAAATCAATGACTTCTTTCCATGTTATCATGCGTTCTCCTTATTTATTGAACTTTAAAGCTAACAGCACATTTAGAGATAATGAATAAATAATTTTCATTGAGTCGTGACTATTGTCTGTTAAGTGACATCGGAATCTTTACGGTGCCAAATTACCTGGAAGATTCAGGGTTATTGAGTCTAAACCCTACTCTTTTGGGCAGAATCTTAGTAAATTCAAAGTTAATAGCAGATTAAAAGTCAATAAATCCATACCTAACAATAAAATTATCGTATAGACAGGCTTAGCTTTTCAAAGATTAAATGAATGCCCTATGATTTACAACGGAAAAGAGATTGAATTCCCTGCGGTTATGCAGATAAGTTTCTTTAAGATCATCGAAACACTGGAAATAATGGCCAGGGATTCGGATCAATCGGCCGCTCTATATGCACGGGAATTGCTTTTAGAGGTCAAAAAGTACCCGGAATTGAGGGATGGAATGGATTTGGCGCAACTCAAGAAACGGAAGAAATCCGTAGAAAAAATAAGCAGGGTATTGTTTCCTGAGGTCCTTTTAACCAACGAAATCAAGGCACTGACACCCCCATTCTATTTTGAACCCATGTATACATCCACCAGGTTCGATACAATTATTAAGGCATCAGGAGAAGCATTTTCCTATAAAATGAAAGATGTTGATGACGATACCTTTTACCTCTACTGCTGCTATTTCATATTGGGAAGTTATTATGGATATCCGGTTGCGGGTGGAGGGCCTTTGAAAGTAGAGATTTTTAATAAAAACCAGGGCCTGATGCGGGTATACAAAATGCTGATTAATGCAGACATGTCAGAATTTATCCCTACAGAAAGAGCTATAGACATCACGAGGGAAGATTTCGAAGAATTGATTGATAATTTTGGAGACATCAAGGTGTGGAAGAAGAAATTCCCACCGAATAGCTGGATTATGAGAGGTCTCAGCGTAATTAATATGGTAGATATTACGCTGGATCAGTCAATTGAATCCATTACATCCAATCTACTGGTAAAGTCGACGGACACATTTGAAAGAATCCGATCGGGTATTAGAAATCTCTTGAATAAAGCTGATTTATAAATTGGCGTGCTTACACTTGACAAAGACCGACTTCTTCCTATGAATAGTGAAGATGTTAAAAGTATTCTACTGCACGATGATGAGTCATTGGACTGCAATTCAGAAATGTGCGACTATTCCTATTGTCAATTAATGCAGAAGAAAGAACCATTAGTAATTGCAGATGTCGACAGTTTTAATGGCAAGGCAGATAGTGGTTTATCCGGAAGAATTGCTGCTTCAAAATTTAAAAGCTACATATTGGCTCCGTTAATTCATGAAGACGAGATCCTTGGATTTATGGAATTGGCAGCTTATGAACGATATACACTGAACAAAGGTACTCTATCCATATTGAATGAAGTTTTGCCAATTCTGGCTATGGCTCATAAACGTTTCATGACAGAAGCCCAGAACAGAATTGAAGCCATTATCCAACAGGAATGTACTACTATCCATTCATCCGTGAAATGGAGATTCGAAGAAGAAGCTGAAAAGTTCATGAAAAAGCAGCTCAATAATGAGCAACCTGTATTCAAAGACATTGTCTTCAACAACCTGTACCCGCTCTATGGACAAATGGATATTAAGGGTTCATCGGTAAGACGTAATAACGCAGTAACTGCAGACTTAACGAAACAGATCAATGCCGTAAAAAAGGTATTGAAAGCGGCTCTCAGGCAAACAGAAATGCCCATATATGAAGAATTGATCTTTCGCCTGGAATCCTATAAAACAGACCTAAGGAAAGGGCTTTCTGCGGGGAGTGAACATCGAATACTTGGTTTTCTTAAGTCAGAGGTGTACCCGGTATTTGATCATCTTCAACAAATCAATGCAGAAATGAAGATGTTGGTTGATGAATATAATACACTATTGGATCCTGATCTAAACACCGTTTATGAAGATCGAAAGAACTATGATCTGAGTGTAAATATGATCAATCAGCGGCTGGCGTCATACCTGGACAGAAAGCAAATAGATGCACAGGCGATGTTTCCGCACTATTTTGAGCGATATAAAACAGATGGGGTGGAGTATAACATGTACATCGGCCAATCGATTGTGCAGAGTCAAGTTTTTGATCAAGTTTATCTTAGGAATCTCCGACTTTGGCAGCTGGTGGTGATGTGTGAAATGGAAAATGAATTCAGAACCATTCAACACGAATTGCATACGGCTATTGAAGTGGCTTCACTTGTTTTGGTTTATAATACTCCGCTGTCGGTCCATTTTCGAATGGATGAAAAGAAATTTGATGTGGAAGGCGCTTATAATGCCAGGTATGAGATCATCAAAAAAAGAGTAGATAAAGCGCACATTAAAGGAACTACGGAGCGCATCACACAGCCGCGGCATATTGCAATCGTCTATTCTCAGGATCAGGATGCCCAGGAGTACCGCCAGTATCTTGATTTCCTTACAGGGAAAGGTTATTTAAAAAAAGGATATGAAGATCTGGAACTCGAAGACCTTCAGGGCGTCACTGGGTTACACGCTTTAAGGGCTCAGGTTGCTTTTACCGGAGAAATCTCTGTTGATGAACTCATGGAAGCAATCGAAGTTCGCTCGTCAAATTGAAGAAGGCGTAACCCTTATTTGTCATCTGATGCTTTCGGATCGGTAGATCATTAGAATCATCATAACTTTTGATGTGAAGAAAGGAGCACCGCCCTACAGATGGTCATTCTGCTGGGTTCTTTTGCCATTCCTTATCTACCGGAGCTTTTTGTAGATTTTGGATCATGGAAGGGAAGGGCCAATCCCGCACTTGATATAAGGGAGAGCATAGCTCAAAACCAATAAAATAATTCTACAACCAACCAAATCCCATTTCAGCACGTGAGGGTGATGAATCATTTAAAATTTCAATCATGAAAAAGAAATATTATATCCCAATTGTCGCATTGTTTATTGCACTCGGTATTGGATGTTCAAAAGACAAAGTTGACCCAGGAATACCAGCAACATTACCAGATGTGGGTTTAGCAACATTTTCTAACCCTACCACTATCACGAATCTTTATTTCGGACCCGGAGCGAACCAAATCTATGTCTATGAAGGAGGTGAAGTAGGTTTACCACCTGAAGAAGAAATTCGAATAGAAATACGAAGTGAAACCAAATCTGTCATGGGTATTACTTGTGCCATTCAAAAAGATATCGTTTACAAAAATGGTATTGTGATTGAAGACACAGACGACTGGATTGCCCAGGATGATGAGGGTAATCTTTGGTACTTCGGAGAGTTCGTTATAAATAATAAAGATAATGGAGACTTTAAAGACAATGCTGGATCCTGGGAAGCAGGGATCAACAATGCAATTCCGGGATATTGGTTGATCGGAAACCCAAAGATTGGTGATAATTATATGCAAGAGTATCTAAAAGGTGAAGCGGAGGATTATGCAATAGTTGTCGGATTTGAAACAGTAACTATTGGTTTGGGTACATATGATAACTGTCTGGTAACCAAAGACATAAATCCATCTGAAAAAAATGTTGAGGAACTCAAATATTATGCGCCCGGAATTGGACTTATCAAAGAAGAGGGATTTGAAAAGTGGGAATTAGTTGAAATAGTAGAATTAGTAGAAATAATAGAGTAAGCAATTTATTTCCCGGGATCATATGGCCCTAATAGCAATGATTGAGGACAGGGTGGGAGTGGCTCAAAGCTATTGCCTTCTCAAAAAGATAAAATCACCTCCTTCATCACCAACCTGACCGATTGTTCCATATTGAGGCACCTGACCATTGGTACTGTTGTTGATAACCGCAATTTTAAAGTTTCGAAATAGGTCTTCAGCGGAAAGCAGGGATCTGCATTTTGCTGCAGATTTTTGATCAGGTACTGGATGAAAACACTTTTGTCAGGGACAGTGGTTAAAGTTCCACTGGTCATCGCCTTACGGCTGGGCATTTTATATAACTGTAACATGGCTCTGCTATTTTGGAAATCCACCCCTCGTTCCTTGAATATTCCTCCGCTGAAGCATGCATCCGTAATGAGCAGCGTGTGTTTTGATCGGATGCCACCAATGTAGTTCCGGATGGTGCTGTTTGATAACCAACGAGCTTTGGAATTTTTGGTCGCATCGGAGGGAAGCCAGTAACCCTGCTGCATGCGTTCATCCCAAATTCCATGACCTGCATAGAAGATCAGCAGCTGATCTTTGGCAGTGATTCGTTCACTTAATCCGTCAAAAGCTTCAATTATCTCATCCCTAGAGGGATTAAGTAAAGTTGTGGTGAAAGGCTCGACAAAGGTATAGTAGGTATGAAGTGTCTCACGTAGAAATTGGGCATCTGCCACGGGATGGTCCAGGTTATTGATTGTCTCGTCCTGATAATTGTTAATTCCGATGATCAACGCGTAATAAATACGTTCACTTAGCTCGTTGATCATAGAGGTTGTGAAATCATCCAAAGCGCTCAATGTAGCCTTATCTTCTGGACGATTCAATGAAATGGTCGGCTCCTTTAAACTCACCTTTACAAGTTCAAGCCTTCTTTTACTTCCTGGCATGCAAGTGGCTATATTCCAGTCACCAAACCATGAGCCACTCAATTTCTCAACTTCATTTTCTTTGGAATAGGTAAGGGTAATATTAGAAAGGCATCCCGGGCCTGCCTTGTAGATAAACTCCGTTCCCTTTAAGTCAACTGATTGCTGACTTAAAGATCCGACAAATTTAGATTTAGAGGAATCCCTTAGGTTCATGCTCTTTCCTGTGGAAAAGCCACTTAGTAAGCTGCCTTCTTGCTCAAAATAGTACTGCACAAGAATATCCTGAGCAAGGCTTACTTCAGCCACACCGTTCCAATACCCTGTGATGTCCGGATTGTCTTGACAAGCACCTCTTAATGATATAAGGGTGATAGTAAATGCACAAAAAGCAACGGATTTAATTGGCATACTGAGATTCACGCATAAAATTGAATATTTCTTTTTACTCTTAATGTGTCCACATCCGAATTACTTTGCCGCCTTCTCATCATCCAGTATCTGGTAGACCAACGGGTTTATGCTTTCAAGTCCCATGGTTTTCTATGCAATGCTTGCAATCAACTTCTTAGGTATTCAGCCATCTTAAAAACTTACCGAGAAGTGTCTTTGGAATGGGACGTTGTTCATCTATTTCGAAAGAGGTCTGGTCCATCTGTATTTTGTCTTTACGCTTTGGTTGTCTCGACTTGTTTTGATGCAATTTTTGCTGGTAATAAGCTTCTCTTTGGACTTTTCTCTGCTTCTTTTCTTTTTCTTTTCTTTGTTCTTCCTGGCGTGCTTCGTACTCTTCCTTATTCTTTTTGGCCCTTAATCTTCTTTTCTCGCCTTCTTCGTCACTTAATTTTCGGCGTTGGTGCCTACTGTCTATATCAGTTTTAGGTGTTTTCTCCTGCCGCTCACTTTTATCAACTGTTTTACTTTTCGGTTGAACCAACTCTATTTTTCCAACAACTTTTAGGCCGGCCAGCACCTTTTTTGGTGCTTTAATCAAGGTAATTTTGCTTAGATCAATTGACGTTTCCTCAGATTCCAATAACTCCAACAGTTGATCAGTTTCGATTGCTTCCTCTTTATTCAGGTCTGGAATTATAGCTTCTTGTGAAGGCAGATCCAACTCACTCTGAGCTACTTCTACCGGGCCCTCAATATCAGATGCAACAATTTTTTGCTCTATCTTTTCCGACGTTGCTTCAGGTGACGCTTCAATATCCTTCTTGGACACATCCAATAAATGTTCGAAACGATTTGCGACCAATGTTTTCGTTTGCTCACTCAACTTTGTATTGGGATGAAGCGCATCCAAAGTAGGTTCAATATCATTAAGATATGAGATGATCTCTTTTATTGGAACATCGTATCTTCTTGCCACCTGTCCTATTCTCATTATTCAAATTATTTGCGCTATGCAAAGCTAATCAGCCTTTTGATATGGTACGAGTTGAATGCCTGTCGTCAAGTTTAACGTATCGTTGTGAAATTCTCAGCTTGTGTCTCTTTATTATTCACCCCGAAATGTGATCTGTGCCATATCCTTTCGTGCAGATAATAAAGCACCATTTTAGTAACAATTTCAATTCCACCAACCTTTAGCCCAATCATTGGATCACCTGAAATTATCCATGCTATTAAGGTCGTATCCAGGGTACCAATTACCCGCCAAGTGATTGTTTTAGCAAAATGTCGGTACCTATACAAAATAGTTTTTGCATTGCCAGAGTAACCTAATTTTAACCAGACCCTTTCGTGAAAATAGTACAAAGCCATTTTAGTAATTACTTCTGTACCTCCAATAGATAATCCGACTAAAGGATTCCCTGTTATAACCCAGGCAATTATGATCGTGTCTATGGTGCCCACAATACGCCATGTAATAGTTTTCGCTAAGTGCCTTTTAACCAGAACCTCTTCAGACATTTTTTTTCTAATTAATACTCGTTTTCTTCCTTATTAACTTCCACGATATGAATCTCCATATGTCTATTATTTATCATAAGCCATCCAATAGAGCTTAATTTTCTTGCAATAAGAGATAAATACAGTAATACTTGTAAATATAGCAGTGATATTAAATGACGGTTACTCTTCGAGTATTAACAAGAGGAGATTCAAATCATCCTGTTTAGATAAAACAATAAGGTGAGAGGATAATCTCCAAACAGCGTATAGCTTCCTTCTAATTATTCCACATTTTTATAAGCTCATCACTTTTCCCTAAAAGAGGATCGGCGCCAGGAATAGGTCGGGTGGCAATGTTCTGGTCAGTCAGCCGGCCCTCACCTTGGTTACGAAGATGCCTTTATTCGCAAAATAGACATGTACTCGGAGTTATAATTCTTTTAGTTATGCAGAACAATACAGAACCATTGAAATTGACGTATGGCCTGAGATCGTCACTGCCTATACCTTTTTTACATATAACCTGCTACCATAGAGCCAGGTCCATGTGTAGAATGTTCGCAGAAAATATTATTAACTTTTTTTTCAAAATCATCCCGCAGTCAGGAATAAGTTCGGATCAATGTAAGAATCTTAAACTTGTTGCTCATCGTGGATATCATGAGGGGAAGTTTATTGAAAATACAATGAGCGCTTTTAACTGGTGTCTAGAAAACAATATTTGGGGAATTGAATGCGATATTCACTTCACTTATGACAATGTGCCTGTCATTCATCATGATAAGCACTGTGGTCGGTTATTTGGGAATCCGCAATTGATCATTTCCAAAGTAAGATTTGAGGATCTTAGATCAGAAATTCCAGAAGTGCCGAGTCTTGAGGAAGTAATAAACTTGCTGGGTGGGAAGGTTCATTTGATGATTGAGATTAAGTCAAGTTTGAGCGCTGAACAAAACAATACATTGAAAGAATCATTATTGAATCTAAGGCCAAAAACGGATTTTCATATACTCTCCCTGGACTTAGATTTTTTCGAGTCAATCGACTTTCTGAATCCTGATTGTTTTTTACCTGTGGCTGAGTTTAACTTGAAAACTTGTGCGAAGTACGCAATTGACAAAGAATGCGATGGCGTTGCAGGCCATTATCTTCTTGTTACAAAATCGCTGAAGAGAATGCTGTTAGACAAACAGATTAAGACGGGTGTTGGGTTTGTAGCCTCAAAGAATTCTTTCATCAGGGAGATAAAGAGAAATCATGATTGGTTATTTACCGACTATATAGCAAGTTCCAGCAGATGGATTAGGCAGCTTTCATAGTCTTTATGACAAATCATTTTATTAATGGTTTTTTTCAACGCTTAATGATTCTGATTGTAGCAACCCATCCCCTGAATAACTTCAGTCGGGCAAGTCATTTGGCAGCAGAAGGTTGAGCATTAAGAATTGATCTGGCAGGATCAATTTTCTATATTTAACCTTAAGTTAGTTTTGGTGGTCAGAAAAAGTTTTGTACTTAATTTGGACTTAAACAATAATTAAATCAATAATGAAAAAAAGTATAATCATACTCTTACTGACGACCATTGCCTTTTCCTGCAGTAAAGGGCCAAAAAAGGAAGTAGAAGATTGGATTAATTTATTTGATGGAACCTCTGTCGAAGGATGGAGGGCTTACAATGGTGATGACTTACCTCCCGGCTGGGTTGCTAAAGATGGTGAATTGACTTTCAATACCGAACTGGGCCTGGAACAGAACTATAGAGGTGGCAAGGATATTATCTATGGGCTGGAAGAGTTTGAGAATTTCGAATTGTACCTGGAATGGAAACTTCCTGAGGGAGGAAACAGCGGTATTTTTTACCACCTGAAGGAGGGCTTTGACAGCCCCACAGGCATATGCCCTGAATACCAATTGATTGACGACATCAATTATGCACGCATCCACGACCTTACCGAGTATAACACAAGTCTCGGCTATCAAAATCCTGAGGTTCTTCAGCCCTTACAGCAAACTGCGGCTGACTATGCCATGTACCCGGCAGACGATAGTCAAAAGCAACTCAACCCGGTGGGAGAGTGGAATACAACAAGAATCATCTTCACCCCGGAGAAAGTTGAATATTGGCTCAATGGAAAAAAATTAGTCTCATTTGTCCCCTGGTCAGATGATTGGAAAGAAAAGAAGAATGCAGGTAAATGGAAAGATAGCCCCGATTACGGGCGTTTTAAATCCGGCTACATTGGCCTGCAGGATCATGCGAGCCCCATTTGGTTTAAGAACATAAAGGTCAAAAAATTATAAAAGTCATCTAACATGAATAAAAGAGAATTTCTAAAAAAGTCAACCCTATTAGCTTCAGGCATTGTGTTTTTGCCATCATGTGTTTCGAACCCTGCAGGCAAGCGGCTGAGAACTGCGCATATCGGGCTGGGTGCGCAGGGAACGGAAGACCTTGGTGCCCTTTCATCACATAAGTTGGTAGATGTAGTGGCCCTATGCGATGTGGATGCCAACAATTTAGCGAAAGCCCAAAAACTTCATCCTAAGGCAAAAACCTATTCGGACTATCGAATTATGTTCAAAGAAATGAGCAATGACATAGATGCCGTGGTCGTATCAACCCCTGATCATACCCATGCACCTGCTTCCATGATGGCAATGGAGAATAACAAGCCCGTCTATTGCCAAAAACCACTTACCCATCACGTGTCAGAAGCCAGGGCCATGAGCAAGATAGCTGAGGAAAGAAAACTGGTCACACAGATGGGGATTCAAGTACACTCTTTTTACGATTATAAATTAGCCACCTTACTCATCCAGTCAGGCATTATTGGCAAAGTAAGTACTGTGCGGGCCTGGTCACCAAAAAACTGGGGGTATGATGGTCCGGTGCCGGAGGGAAGCGATCCAGTACCCGAAACGCTCGACTGGAACCTCTGGTTGGGAACTTCCGCCGAAAGACCTTATAAAAAGGATGTATACCATCCAGGAAATTGGAGAAAACTGGTCGATTACGGTTGTGGTACCCTCGGTGATATGGGCGTGCATATTTTTGATACACCTTACAATGCCCTGGCACTTGATGTTCCCCTCACAATCGTCAACAATTGCCGTGAGCCCAACGGATATGGCTTTCCTGAAAAAAACATTGTTACATACGAATTTCCAGGTACTCAATACACGGCAAACACCCTCACATGGGTCTGGTATGATGGCATAGGCGCTCCCGAAAATCATGACGAGTTGTTGCTACCCGATGGTGAAAAACTTCCAGACCAGGGTGCGATGTTCATTGGAGAAAAAGGTCGACTGTTGCTTCCTCACTTTATGGAACTTCCACGCCTTATCGTTGAAGGCCAGTACAAGGAAATAGATGCGGCGGAAATCGCTCAATTCAACCTGGGTGAGCCCATTAGGAATTACGGTACAGAGGGGCCAAAGCATTATCACCAGTTTGTGGATGCTTGCATGGGCGAGGCAAGGACGACGGCGCCGTTCTCCTATGCCTCCAGGCTTACAGAGACGATCTTGCTGGGCGTGATTGCTGGTCGTTTTCCCAATCAGACGTTGAATTGGGATAATGCCACCGCACAATTTGCTGAGGCGGCAGCCAACCAATACCTGGAGTCCGCGTACAGAGAATTTTAATTTAAAATACCGCAGAACGAGATTTAAACTTAGCGCTCTTTTGAAATATATTTTGAAAATGCAAAGGGTAGGGAAAATAGCAAAAGTGTGCTGTTAAATAGACCCTGCTCACTTCGTATATTTTTCCTTTTCCAGAAATTATCGTGAACCTATTTCTCCAGCTTCAAGACGGCAAATTTGCCTTTATTCCATCCATGAACAAGTAAATAAAGATGCTTTGATCCATTTTTTGCTTCAACGAAATGCGGCCAGGCCTGATGAATGTTGGTTAAGATCGGAATTTCTAAATCTCCTGGAATAATTGTCGATACGAGTTTTTCGCCTGTATGCACATAGATCGGGGCAGATTTCTGTTCGCCAATTGCACTTAAGGCATTTAAGAAGAAATGCTCCTTTTTATAAGCGACATTGCAGATGAGGCTACCTTCAGGGATATCATTAAAAGTTTCAACAAACTCACCCTTCTTAGTAAATTTCACAACCTGGCCTGCTGCACGATTAGCAACGAGGATGTGATTATCATGGGCATATATGCCATGTGCTGTCTGAAATTGGCCAGGATTATTTCCCTTCCCTCCCCAGGCAAGTTTCCCCCAACTCCAAACACCATTTTTTTCTTTTATAGTCATCACAAAATCACCTTTGGAATAACCATGGGCTACATATATTGTCCCTTTCAGGTAGGTAACATCGGTTACGCCAAAATTGCTGTCTTCAGATGAATAGAATTCATTAGCAGCGGCAAATTCGAATTCAGTGCCGGTAGGCTTCAAAATTTCACTTACGATTGTTCCATCCAGTGTTAGCACAAGTACTCTTTTACCTTCTTGTGCTACGGCAAGGTGTTTTACACCTTTATGAACGAAGAAAACAATTCCATGAATATTATCTTTTAGGCGCTCGTCAGTTCCCAGAGTTGTCCATTTCGTGAGATCAGGGCTGACTGAACAAAGTCCATATCCAGGAATTCCTGTATATACGATTCCAGTTGCAGGGTCTTCATTAAAGCCTCCATGCATTCCCGGTTCAAATTCAACAGCATTTTTGGGAAAAGCAGCAGTTAATTCCTGGTCCCAGGAAAAAATGAACTCTCCCTGTCCGGTTACCAGTTTCGCTTGCCTGGTAATCTGATCGGATTGCGTGTGATTATGCTCGTGATTATGAGCAATGCTGGCAAATTCATGTGTATGATGCGTTAGATCATGATCATGAATAGTTTGTGCAATCAATTTAATCGAAGACCCGAGAATGAAGGCGATTAAAAACAGCCCAGATGATGTTCTTTTTGTCATGGTTAATAATCTATTAATTTTTTTGAAAGTTAATCATTCCGATCTAAACATCAATCCCATTAAGGCCATCAACTAATTCCGAGGTGTTGTTTTATAAAACCGATTACTTGTCCTGATTGCCAGAGCATATGGGTGCAAATCCTGAGCATTACCATAAAATTGATGTAACTTATTAAATTATGTTTAATCTTTATCTACATTGTTAAACAAAAATAAGTTGTAATGCTTGTTTTTATTGGTTTCTTAATTATCCGCAATGGAATATCTTCAGATAGGCTTCAATGGATTTTTACTTAGCATGCTACTATTATCATTACTTTGGCTGCTTAGTATCTATCTCAAAAATGCCAGTATCATAGATCCTTTTTGGGGTACCGGTTTTATTATACTGATAGGATATTATCTTTTTGAAACTGAGAACTTCACTCCTCTAACTATTTTGAAATTTATCACTGGTACCTGAATTTTCCAGTCGACACCACCGAATCGCCATTCCAGACAGAAGCCGGTGATACATCGGTAATAGTCTCTCCTCCAGTATTTTAGCCCTAATATTCCATTGAGTTTTTATGACATGAATCAAACTTGATGATGACGGTTCTCATGAACTGACTATATAACCAATCTTATTTTACAAATCATAAATCGCGACCAAGCATGCTACATTATATACTAAACCATTATGAAATCATACAATAGAAAAGCCAAAAATCATTGGGCATTTAATCTGGCAATGGCAGCCGTTCTTATGTGCGTTTCGTCCTGCTATTATGAAGACGTTGCTCCAGTTGAAGTAGTGGTACCCGTCGATCCAATTAATTATGAGTTGGAAATTCAACCATTTTTTGATGCCAAATGCATCGCATGCCATGGAGGTAGCATCTCACCCAATCTGAGCGCATCCGTGTCATATGACGAACTCATTTCCGGAAACTGGATCAATACAACGGCATCTGAAAGCAGTCCACTTTATATGTCAATTAATATAGGTGGTAACATGGAAGCATATGCAACGCCTGCTGAGAGGGCAATTATTCTCGCATGGATTGAACAAGGAGCTCCGAGCAAATAAAATTGAATATAGACATGAGAAACTTGAAATATACGATAGCAACTCTCTTGATAATAGGTGCGGTATTTTCAGCATCAGGACAAGAAGAATCAGAAACCAGAGACAGACCCGTGAGACCAATGTTTGAAAGTGCATATCTTATGGACAATCAGTCAGTGGTAGTTTACCAAAAAAACACATTGGAGTGGGTCATTCAACACAAGTTTGGGACAGTTGAGAATGGTTTTTCTGATTATTTTGGATTGTGGGGTATTGGTAATATAAGACTTGGATTTACTTATGTCCCAATAAATAAACTTGCTATAGGGTATGGTATAACCCAGAACAAGATGTACCAGGACTTCAATTTGAAATATGCCTTTTTGCAACAAACAAGATCGGGATCAATACCAATAAGTATAACCTACTATGTCAATGCAGCCTGGTCATCATATATTTCCAGTGGGAGTTGAGTAATAGCCAATCGCAGGAGCAGGCTCCTTCGGTTCAGGAGAGGATCAGAAGGGAAGGGGAGAACCAACGATTTCATTATCGAATAACTACCTGGATTTCGTGAATTTTATGTTAGCAACGATAGCGCTATTTGTTTTGCCTGTTTTACCCTGTCGGCAATGCCAATGCCATCACGAATATTTCCAGCCAGTATCAATCCCATGTGTTGATCCTGGATTCTATCAATAGCATCAAACCTTGCACCTGAGCTAACATCATATTGAGGAATGGCCCGGCTATATCGGTAAATATGCAGCTCATCAGGTTTATCCGAATTTTTCAATGTATCTCTGATTTCCGACAAGGCAATTTCCCTCAGTTCTTCATCGGATTTTTCAAAGATTATCTGTTTTTTTACTCCACCCATAAAAATGGATAAAACGGCGCCTTTTTCCGGGGCTCTACCCTTGAATATGGAAGAAGGGAATAAAACACCTAACATATTTCTTTTTTCGATGCTCGGGATTAAGCCGCCAAAAGCATTCAGTTTTGCCCCTTTCCATACGTTAAAGCAGGCAATTACCTGTACGACCCGGGCATATTTCAAATCTGATATGGGTAGAAGCAGATGATCCGAAACGAAAGGTAAAATAGCGTGTAGTTGGTCTCCGTTAATGGTTGTGATCACATTTTCTGATACAACCTCGACTTGCTGGTTGTTCCAGTTGTTAAAACTGGTAGAAAATCCTTTTGCAAGCTTATTGACTTTCAAATCTGTAGCATTCAGATATATGTTTTCATCGCCAATGGATTCTTTTAATACGCGAATTAATTGATTTAAACCACCTTTGACTGAAAACACCTCCTTACTTACTCGTTTCTCAATTTCTGTTTTAGGTTCATTCCTTTTTTTGAAAGCTCCCCTTATAAAACTACCGTAGGTTTGCTCAAGGTTATAGAGTTTAGGTAATGCATAACGAGTAACCAGAGTGTTGGGATCGCCGGCGTAAATACCCGATATAAAGGGATCAACGGCATAGTTTAGGAAACTGGTTCCTAATCGTCGTTTAACCAGTTCTGCTATGGTCTCATCGGGGTTAATACCTGGTTTGCGTAAAGGCTCTCCCAATACTCTGAATTTATCTTTTAAGCGGAACAGTGGGGTAGAAACCGCACTGATCAATCCCGAAGGCAAGGAATACCATGTACCGTCTTTCCATATCCACCGATTATTAGCGGTTGAATTAGCAATTTCTACATCAACCTTACCCTTTAAATCATCAAATAATTCAACTAACTCGGAAGAACCGATAATACCGGTATTGGGCCCTTTTTCAAAAGTAAATCCATTTTGAGTCACGGTGTCTATCACTCCACCTACACGGCTGGATTTTTCTATGATATTCACTTTTTTGCCTCCTTTTTTTAAGTAGTAGGCCAGTGTCAATCCTGTCAGTCCACCACCGATAATGGTGTTATTGATTTGAGAATCTTTCATAGGGTTGCAATTTGAATCACAATTTTGCTGCAAGGGTTTAAGGATCAAGTATAGAATTAAATTTTAGATAAGAGAGGAGGGGGAGCGGAATGGTAAATGGGTGTGTGGTATTTGTTAGCAGCTATCCCATTTTGTATTCCTTGACTAAAACATCAAATGATAAACCCAATTTTGGACCGATTGCTCTTATTACGGGGAGTGTTAGTGGTCTTCGTCTGTTTAAAATGTTTGAAATCGTTCCCCTGCTTTTTGTTCCAATAAAGTTCATCAAGTCCTTTTGTTGCAAATCCATCTCAGCCATTCTAATTTTAATAGCTTCAATTGGATCCGGAGCATCTATCGGATAGCGTTCCGATTCATACTTATCAATTAACGTAATT
>JAQCLE010000167.1 GCA_027592755.1 Bacteroidota bacterium
AAACGTGGCAAACATTAAGCATTACGGGATATTGCAACTTTATTCATAAAGGTTCGGATGAGTGTGTTTTCGAACGAAACAATTATTAGGCTAAAAATTCACTGAGGCTAATTAATCAGAATTATATTTTGCAATCAATATATTATTCAAAATAAATGTCTGATTTTATTGCACTCTCCCGCTTATTCCAAGGCAATAATTTTTAGCATTTCAACCCTTAAAATATTCAAGGCAATATTGGCTGTCAGTTGTATGTTGAGGAGTCGATCAGTTGTCAATTGGGATTTCCTGGCAAACGACCCATTTTCGTCAGAATAGCCAATCCATACAGTTCCAACTGGCTTTTCCTCACTTCCCCCATCTGGACCAGCAATGCCAGTAGTGGAGAGACCAATAGATGTCCCCAATCTCTTCCTTACATTTTCAGCCATTTGAACAGCCACAATTTCACTAACTGCCCCATGTTCTGTTAAAGATTGTTTGCTGACATTTAATTCACTCCTTTTCACCTCATCCGCATAGCTCAGAATCGATCCCTGAAAATAATCCGAACTCCCAGGAACTGAGGTAATCTGATGAGCCAAAAATCCTCCAGTACAGCTTTCGGCTGTAGAAATGGTCAATCCATTTTCTCTGAGTAATTGACCAATAGCTGACGGCAAATAAGTTTTGTCATACCCATAAATGTATTTTCCTGCCAGTGGCTTAAGTTTTTCAATTTGCTGATCCACCGCTTCAATCAATTTGCTAAGGACATCTCCTTTTGCAGTAAGTCGCAGTTTGACCTGGCCTGCCGATGGCAGATAAGCTAATTTGATATTCTCAGGTAGGTTGTCCTCCCATGTTTCAATAATCTCTGATAAAAATGACTCTCCAATTCCAATGGTTTTTATCATTTTATGATAAATCACCGGCGTGTTGAAAACAAGATGCAATTTTGGTATGACTTCTTCCAGCATGATGGTTTTCATCTCAATAGGAACGCCTGGCATCGAAACGAAAACTTTACCATCCTTTTCAAACCACATCCCGGGAGCAGTTCCCATGCGGTTGGTGATTTTTGTGCATACCTCTGGCAACTCAGCTTGCATTTTGTTCAGCGCTGTCAATTCCCTCCCTCTTCTCTCAAAAAAATCCTTTACCTCAGCGAGAGCCTCTTCGTTAATAATAAGGGGTGAATTAAAATACTCAGCCAAAAGAGGTTTTGTTAGATCGTCTTTCGTGGGGCCCAATCCACCGGTAATCAAGATTATATCAGCTCTTCCTTCCGCTTCCGAAAAAGATTGAAGGATATCCTCCGGTACATCGCCAACTGTAGTTTTCCTTATGGTTTTGATACCTGCATCACTCAATTCCCCACTCATCCATTGTGAATTGGTGTCCACAATTTGTCCGTAAAGTATTTCGTCTCCAATGGTGATAATTTCTGCTGTAATTTCTTTCATGAAATTTTCTTTCTCAATCGTGGTATTATTCTTGAGTTAACCCGTCCGTAATTTATTTCGTTTTTAAGGAGATTCTCTCCAATTTCCACATCAAAATATATTTCAATGAAAATTATCACCAATCTTATCGCCCTTTTATTGTTTACTGCTTGTAGCGTTCAACAGATCTCTCAATCGATTGATGATTATATGAAGTCAGATGAACCAACTACAGACGAAGTCGCTTCGGGATTAAAGGAGGCCCTCATTCAGGGAATTACAAAGGGCTCAGACAATGCTTCGAAACAGGATGGCTATTTCGGTAATTCATTGATCCGTATTCCCTTTCCTCCAGATGCTATAAAAGTGGCTAATACTTTAAAGGACATTGGGATGGAAAAAGAAGTTGATCGTTTTGTAATGACTTTGAATCGCGGCGCTGAGGAAGCAGCCAAAAGCGCCCAACCAATTTTTATTTCGGCGATCAAGCAGATGACAATCCAGGATGCCTGGGCAATTTTGAAAGGGGAAGATGATGCTGCAACTCAGTATTTAAAGCGAACCACATCTGGTCAATTGTACCAGGCATTTAACCCGGTAATTAAAAAAAGCCTGGATAAAGTAAGTGCTACAAAATATTATGGGGATCTGGTCTCGGCATATAATAAAGTCCCTTTTGTTGAAAAAGTTAATCCCGACCTCAACGATTACGCTACCAATCTGGGTAAAGGACAGCTTTTTACATTGATTTCCCAGGAAGAAGCAAATATCCGGAAAGATCCGGTCGCAAGAGTATCGGCGTTATTAAAGAAAGTTTTCGGGTACAAGGGGTAATATTGCCAAATCACCAGGTAGGAAATTCGGTCATTTGACTGTTTAGTTTAAAATATATATAACATGAGAATTTTTATTTCAATACTAATCCTGTCTAGTCTTGCATTCTCATCCAATGCTCAACTTAGTAAACTTAAAAAAGCGGTCAGCAAGGTTACCGGAGGAGAACTAACCAAAGAAGAAGTTGCCTCAGGGCTGAAAGAAGCGCTTGAAAAAGGCACCAATAAAGGCACCGATCAGGCTTCAAAAGCAGACGGATACTTTAAAAACCCTACTATAAAAATCCTTTTTCCACCTGATGCCCAAAAGGTAGAAACAAAACTCCGCCAGGTTGGAATGGGCAAGGATGTTGATCGCTTCATTCTGTCTTTAAATCGAGCTGCTGAAAAGGCAGCCATTGAAGCCAAACCGATATTCATAAGTGCAATAAAATCAATGACAATTCAGGATGCATTTGGAATTCTTAAAGGAGATAATGATGCGGCAACACAATATCTCAACAGGACTACTTCTGACCAATTGTATTCCAAGTTCAAACCTATAATCAGAATAGCGCTGGATGCTGTAGATGCCACCAAATACTATGGTGACCTGATTTCGGCCTACAACAAAATCCCGTTCGTTGATAAAATGAACCCAGATCTGGACGATTACGCCACCAATAAAAGCATTGATGGTTTATTTACCTTAATTGCAATGGAAGAGGCAAATATCCGCCAGAATCCAGGAGCAAGGACTACAGATTTACTAAAGAAGGTGTTTAAGTAGGAAAGCTATCTATTATCACTGGTTGCTGATCAGTTCACAAAATTATATGTCATAATCTTCAACAGGATCCAATACCAGGTAGTCACCTAATTCCTTTTGCTTCAGGAGAAGTTGCTGCATCATCTCTTTTTTTACATTCTCATACTCTTCTTTCCCCGCCAGATTATTCATTTCTTTAGGGTCATTGATCAGGTCGAATAATTGGATTTTTTTGACTTCCGGGTAGATGATCAACTTATACTCATCTGATCGGATCATGCGTTGAAACGCCTTGTATGTTCCAAAGATTAAATCTTCTCCTCCAGGACCTGAGCCTTGTAGCAGACCGTTTAGGCTCTTGAATTCTACTGTTTCTGGTGTTTTTATTGAGGCAAGATCGCAGGTGGTAGCAAAGATACTTTGCAGGTAAACTTTATTGCTCACTTTTTTGCCCTTTTCCAGTCCAGGTCCTTTAATGATCAAAGGCATCCTGACACTGTGGTCATATTGGTTTTGTTTACCCATCAAACCATGTTGTCCTAATGCCAGGCCGTGATCTGAAGAAAAAATGATATAGGTGTTTTCTGCTTTACCACTTTTCTCAAGTGCTGCCAGGATCCTGCCCATTTGTTGATCCAAATGCGTAATCATGGCATAATACTCACTTCTATGTAGTTGGACGCCTTCTTTCGTTCTTGGAAAAGGCATCAAAATCTCATCTCTAAGCGTTTCTTTCTCTCCCTGATCGAAAGGGTGCTCATCAAGGTAATTCTCAGGAACTTTTATAGATGACAATGGGTATTTATCTACAAACTCTTTTGGTGATTGGCGTGGATCATGGGGCGCATTGAAAGCTACGAACATGAAAAAAGGATTGTCTGAATTTTTGGCGTCGTTCTCAAGGTATTCTACTGCTTTATCGGCATATAACTCCGACGTATGCTGGTTCACGCTGTATGCTTCTCCCATCACTTTTTCACCGTCACTATTATTTACGATATCATTGACCTTGGGAGTCCAATGCCCGGTGAATGCCTTATCCCAGGGTTTCCATTCTGAATCCGGTGAAGACCGGCCATAGCCCGGTTCCTTTGATCCATTTTTGTCAAATGTTTCATAAAACCCTCCACCAACCGCTTTGCCTTTATCAAAGCCTTTGAGCAAGGCATAGGGCGTATTATGCCATTTTCCCGTACAAAACGTTTCATATCCATTTTGAGAAAGCACCTCACCCCAAAGAGGAACTTCGGTAATTTTTTCAGTCTTTACTCCCTCTAAACCAAAATTCGAAAGATAGGCCTTGTTTTCAGTAACCTTGAAAACGGTTTGCCCTGTAATGAGCATGGAGCGACTGGCAACACACACTGCCCCCGACCATGATCCCTGATTAAAGCAATGAGTGAATGTCACACCCCCTTCTACGAGCTTGTCTATGTTGGGCGTTTCAACTTCCGAATTATTGAGCGCACGTATGGATTCATTGGTCTGGTCATCGGTGAAAATGAAAAGAAAATTTGGCTTGGGTTGCTCTTTTGGGCTACAGCTGATTAGCATGCTAAAACCAACAAAAGCGATTACATGAGATATCTTCATCATGGGCAAATTAAATTGATAATGAGCAAATCACAACTATCCGAAAGTCTAATTTCAAAAAACGGATAAAATAGCGGAAAAAGTTCAAACCTTTG
>JAQCLE010000050.1 GCA_027592755.1 Bacteroidota bacterium
TGATGTGCATGGCAGGGTGGTAAAGGAGATTTTGGCATAGTCTATGGCAAGTTCTTCTGGATATCCCAAGTCGTTGCTGGTGTTCTTCTCCGACAAATAGATGTAAGACTCTCTCTTCGCCCTTTCAGCGACTTGCATAGTGAGACCGTTGCAGTGTTGCTGAGTTTTAATGGGTATTATTATAATACATAACGGTATTTTAGTTATCTTGTGTACATAAACAAAAACAGTAATCTCACTTTATGCAGTACTGTATCCAAGTGAATACATTTACGTGTGTATTCTATTAAAAAGACAGATGAATTCGACAAATGGTTTTGAAAGCTGAAAGACAATGGAGCAAAAGCCAAATTCTTTTTAGAATTCAGCGAATAGAAGAACAGGGAAACTTCGGAAATTGTGAACCAGTTGGACAAGGAATCAGTGAACTGCGAATTCATTACGCAAAAGGTTACCGTGTATATCTAAAAGAATACAATCGCAGTGTAGTGTTACTGCTGAGTGGAGGAGACAAATCCTCTCAGCAAAAGGACATTACAAAAGCGAAACAAATATGGGCAGATTATCAAAATGAACTTGATTAAAATGAGAGCAAAAAAGACAAAAGTAACAAACAGCAATCGCTAAGCTCCAGCTTAGTGACTCCATCAACAAGGGGCATTGGTGACGATAATGAAGCGTCTACCTCATTGGCCTATCAGCGTCTCACGTAGTGGACGCTGGTGCATGACCTTTACTTGGGTTAATCATAGTTTAATAATGGCAATCGCATTATTCGGATTCAACGGAATAATTAGTTGTTTCTGTACTGAGTCATAACACATTGAGGCAGCACTGGGGATACCCGTTGCAATAACCTCTGCCTTCTGACCCGGTTTGATTTTGGAGACGCTGCCATAGCGGACACTGCTGACATATTTAGTGCCATCTTCAGTTACGACAACGCCATCATTACCCGCTTCTGCGGCATATTCAGTACGGACTACTTTGCCATCAGGACTATAGGTGATCACTTTATTATTGCCAATATTAACTAATACAATGTTGCCATCAATATCCATCGCCACACCATTGGGGACGCTAATGTCGCCGCCATGTGCAAAAATGGTACTGGTGCCATCTGGTGTAACTTTCCAGATTAATTCAGGAGGACGGGTATTGGAGATATAGGCGGTACCATCTTCCGCAACACCAATACCATTGAGGAAAGTAGATCCAGGCACTTCAATTGAACGCAATGGCTTCCCTGTTTTAAGGTCAAACGAGCGTAAGAAACCGGCATCAACGGTGTATAAAACCCCGTTGCGCATGGTACTGCCAAGGGGATTATTGAGCTCCAGGCCATCCCGGGTAGCGCCGATCCATTTGGAGGTATGGACGCTGCCGTCAGGATTAATCAATGATACGAAACCATCCGGTACAGCGCCTTCCGAGCGATCCCCGGCATTCATGGCTAGTATCAAATTTCTATTCGGGTCAAAGGTGCAGCTTTCGGTAAAATGAAAGCTACCGTAAACTTTTACATTTGCGGACATGGTCATTTTTACTCCTGCTTCATTCACCGAAGACAGGGGCTCCCCGGCCATAAAGTCTTGAGCTACAATTTGAAGGGACAATCCGCTTAAAATACAAATCAGTAATGTTTTCATAATCAAAGGGTTCATTTGGTAATTTACTTCATTCATTTTCATCCGTTAATTTATGAATTTTGGCATAAAAATAGTTGATCATTTCAACCTATTGTCATCTTATTTCCACGTTTTTGACAATGTTAACCCTCAAGCCTTTGTTAGTGTTCCTCACCGACAATAGATGTTAGACTCTCTTTGTTCGTCTATCAGCGTCTCACAAAGTGGACGCTGATACAAACCTTTACTCCATTATAACATCAGGGACCCTTTCAGGAGACCATGATTGCGCTTTTTGAAAGGAAGTCGGGTGTTACCACCCGACTGATGCGCTTTTAAATTGAAAACCTTCAAGCTTTTGTTAGTGTTCCTTACCGACAAATAGATTTTAGACTCTCTTTGTTCGTCTATCAGCGTCTCACAAAGTGGACGCTGATACAAACCTTTACTCCATTATAACATCAGGGACCCTTTCAGGAGACCATGATTGGGATTTTAGCTTATTTTAGGACGATACACAGGGGGATGAAAACCTTCGCATCTACAGATCCTTCACATGGATGCTCATTTTGCCAAAGATTTTTTTAACTTAATAAGTGAAAACTTATGACGGTGTGGCGTCGATCTGTAGTAATTAAAATACTCTCTAATGAAAAACACCAAATGGATAATGCGATCAGTGATGTTTATTGTCACTGTGTTTATAGTCGGTAATTCCCAAAGGATGTTATCCGACGACATACCAAAAGTCCTGATCGATGGCGCTGAACTCACCCTTTTGGCCAGTGAGCCCGATATCAAACACCAACCGGTGTACAGGTTGATGATCAAAACAGGATATGGGTCATTGAGAATCACACCAATGTTCGTCAGGATGACTATCCGGGACCTAAAGTTGACAAGATCCTGATCTTTGAAGGCTATATCGACTCATCTGAAAAAAAGAAGGTCACTGAGTTTGCTACAGATTTCACGGATGGTATGTCACTTTCTTTTACCAGGGGTGGAAAAGTGCTGGTGACCACCCGGGCCTCACTCTCTCTGTTCGCCTATCAGCGTCTCACATCGTGGACGCTAATGAATGATCTTTACTCCATTCTTCCACAGGGTCCCTTTCATGAGACCCTGATTGGGCTTTTGTTTAATATTGACACAAGTTGTCACTACCCCTTCGTTCCTTTAAAGTATGAAACATGACATGAAATACATCAGGTACTGCAGCTTTCTAAACAGCATTGAAATGGACTTTCAAAATCAAATGATTGGCAAAACTGAAGAACAAAAGGTAGCTATGCTCCAGGTGACCAGGCAGGTAATCGAAAACTTCCGCAAGATCTATGGGGATCAACCGGGAGTTAACAAGGAATTGATCAATGAAGCCAGGGGAGCGGCCTTTTGAGTTGCCTTTCAATCTAAATTAACCTTCTCAGCTCTCGCTAATCTCCACCTTAGTAACTGCATCAATAAGCTGCATCGGTAACAATGGTAAAGCGTCTACCTCCTTGTCTATCAGCGTCTCACATCGTGGACGCTGATGTATGACCTTTACACCATTCTACGATCAGGGTCCCTTTCAGGAGACCCTGATCGGGCTTTTTGAAAGGAAGTCGGGTGTTTCCGACCGATGCGCTTTTAAATTGAAAACCTTCAAGCCTTTGTTGGTGTTCCTCCAACAAATATGATGTAAGACTCTCTATGTTCGCCCTATCAGCGTCTCACATCGTGGACGCTGATGTATGACCTTAAATCCATTCTACCATCAGGGTCCCTTTCAGGAGACCCTGATTGGACTTTAACCCCGCCACAGTTGACGCTAAGCCCAACTTAGTGACTAAATTTATGGCCACATATCGCGATATGCAATATTTTGGATCAAAACCTCTCAAACGCCAACCTCCCATTCAAATACCTCTTAAACTCCTCTGTCTCCAATACCTCCACCTGGTCAATCAAACCCAGTACGAAGCGGCCAATACCCTGGTAGTGATGTACAAAATGCTCAAAGAGGTACTCATTATCAGTGCCGGGAATAGGAGAGAGGTAATCGATGGCCTGGGGATGCTCTTCCCGCAGGAGTAATTGTGCCTGGAAAGATAACTTTAACTTGACCGGCAATTTTTCAGTACCTGCCATACCGAAGATGTCACGTTTTAGTTCTTTGAATAGATGCGCATGGGTAATTGGTTGATCTTTTTCTATTACACTACCAATACGGTCAATCTTAAAGGTTTTGCTATCCTCTGACTCCAGGTCAATTGATTATAATTTAAATACTTCAAAATCATGGACGTGCTTCACATAAAAGAGGGTTCAGATTAGAAATATTATGGAGGTTTATTACCTTTGCTAAAGCATCAAGAGTCCTTGACGGACACCAACCGAGAGTAGTCTCCACGGTGGTAAGATGATGCGGATGTTCCATCAAAATAAACGTAATCATGAACAAAAATTTGAATCCTTTCCAGGTAAATGATCTGGCTCTTTGCATGGATGTCAATTGGCTGCCAGATTCAAAAAAGTATGCTTACCAGGTAAAACGCTGGCCGCAGCTTTGGGAGTTTTATACTGTCAGGAGGATTGCCAATGACTCCATCTATTTGGATGAAGTTGTAAATCCCATCATGTATGATGACAAGGGTGGCTCAATGGGTGAGCCAATGTTTTGGCACAAGCATTTCATCAAGGTTGAAATGGATGAAAATATGCTTGAAGTGTATAAAACAACTAAAGTGGAGGTTTTATCACGGAAATAATAAAAATAGGTTTTTGCTAAAGCATCACGACCATAGGCAATTATTTGAATCTAAAACTTAAAGTATTGACTTTAAATAAAAACGCTGTTAAAGCTTTTTCTGCTTCAATTACATTGGGTAGAAATGTTGGCTATTCTGATACCTTAATTGATAAAGCCGCGGTGATAGCTTTTATTCAAGGATATCAAAATGAACTGATTATGAACAAAAACATACACTTAAGTGTTTCACTATCGGAATGTGAAATCATATTAAGTGGGCAGAGAGAACCTCATTTAAAATTGAATTTCATCAATTATCCAAAATTTCCTTTATCAGAAAAACAACTAAAAGAAGAAATTGAAAAAATGGCTAAAAGTTTGATTGAAAAATTCGAGCAGAATAGAGTTGTTATTGAATATCCTGACGAAACCATTATGCTTGAAAATTCAGGTGAAATTGATCCTGATATTATTATGCGCGAATATTAATCGTTAATCTATTATTTATAAGTTCATCAAGAGCTTTTTACTAAGCAGCAACCGAGCAGGTAACGCCACGGTGCTAAAATGATGAGCCTTCACAAGGAAAAAAGTTACTCATATGAAACCACTGAATTTATCTCAACAAGAAGTACTAAGCATCTCCCAACGGCACATTCTATCAGTTGACAAGATGTACAGAATGCACGCTGGCGTTTCTTCCTCACTTACTGCAGTAAAGGAAGGGATAGTCTATCTCGAAGTTAATGTTAACATCAAGTGGCTTGAAAAAAAGTCACCCCTGAAAACAGCCAAACAATTTGCTGATTCTTGGAGGCACGGCAATAAGGAACTGAGGGCCGCATCAGGTTACATCGTCAATATTTTTCAAACCAATCGTATTGCCGGGTTTACTTTACCTGCTAAAAAATGGAATAGTCGCCTGGCGGATGAGTTAAGAAAAAAGATGAGCATTGAGGAGATTAATCAATTAATTTTTGTTTACCGGGAGTTCTATAATTAAAATCAAAAAACATCATGGGCACATACAAAGCACCATTTCAAGGGATTTTTCGCGATGAAGAAAGGCTAAGGGTTATGCATTCTTCACTAGTCATATCAGTCAAAAGTATTAATCAATATTTCGGGACACTCGAGGATTTTTTTGAGAAACATGGAAAACATTGGATTACCAATGGGGTACTTCTTTATACTAACGAAATGAGTGATCCACCTCCTGGATTGTTTCAAATAATTGATGACATATTACTGCCGAATGGGCTTTGTGAGAATAAAGATTTTGTTCTTTTATATGAGCAGCTTATTTATGGAATCGATGGTAATGTCAGTCCTTTGCTTAACGGACCCATCCCGGAAGCTGAAGGTATCGCATGGTTAGGCAGTGTAATTTCAAAAGATGGTCACTTTATTTGGTATACCGGCTAAAACCCACAACCCAATCCCTTAAGCTTTCCAACACCGACGCTATCAACAAACGGCACGGATAACGATAAGTGAAGTGTCTACCTCATTCGTCTATCAGGGTTGCACTTCGTAGACCCTGATGAATGACCTTGCTCCATTCTACCATCAGGGTCCCTTTTAGGAGATCCTGATTGGGCTTTGTTTTATCATAGAAATGATCGAATTGAAGAAGTGGAGTATTTGGCCATCTCAGTCAATCTAAGCTTCCGCCGGTCACGATTGTTATGTAACATTAAAACTTCTTAGATTTAAGAAGGATACAATAGAAAATCAATCCGAATAGTATAAATAAACACATTGGTGGGGTTCAATTATTAAAACAGAAATAAATGACAGACGATAAATTCTCTTGGGTAGAAACCATAAACAATTACCACATTAGCTCAACACAAAAGAGAATTCTCAAGGTGAATTGTTTGAATTACTTAAATCTGTTGGAATAAGCCCATTTAGAAGGTTTGATAACATTATATAGCCATGAATGAAGAGCGATTAGCAGTATTTAATTGGCTACAACAAATTGCTCCAGTTAATGATTATGTGCTAGATTGGAAAGATCTAACCCAAGGTTTTCGGTTTGAAGGCCAACCTATTATTTTAATAGGAGCGAGAGGAATTTGGAAACCCAAGCAGATAAAACAATATCCCATCTCCATAACCTCCGTCGAAAGCAGTGTTTTACACTGATAAGTTTGTTGATATTACCACACTCCATTACAGTTATCGCGGGGATAATCCAATGCACACAGATATGTAGGTCTCAGGAATGCAATGAAAGATAAGGTTCCGCTGATCTACCTGCATCAAATCATGAAAGGAAGGTATTTTGTAGCTTGGCCTGTATTTATTGTGAGTGATGATCCTGATAAATTACGTTTTACTGTTGCCGCAGAAAATAGATCCATCTTAACAAACAAAAATGTTTTTGAAGAGCCCGAGGTAGAATATAGACGCAGGTATCAAACCCGAGAAGTTCTGACGAGGTTACATCAAAGTACCTTTCGCGAAAATGTTCTTCGGCTTATCAAGACCACTGTGCTATCTGTAAACTTAGGCATCGTGAACTTCTAGATGCGGCTCACATCATACCTGACAGAGAAGAAAGGGGAGCGCCTATTGTGCGCAATGGAATCTCATTATGCAAAATTCACCATGCTGCTTATGATAATTCGATTATAGGTTTTTCTCCTGATTATCAGATTAATGTCCGCGAAGACATACTTCATGAAATCGATGGGCCAATGTTGAGATATGGTATTCAGAGCATTAATAAGGAGAAAATTATACTTCCAAGAAGTAAGAATAATTGGCCTGATCAGGAAAGATTAGGTATTAGGTATCAGCAATTTTTGAATGTCGGATAATCGTGCCTTCAATTTTTGCCAAGTGAGTTATACTTGATTGGGATTATGATGACACTTGTTACTACCCAAACAAATCCAAAACTGCTTTGCCCTGCCCATCGGGCGTCGTATAAAACGGCCTGCCTTCTATGGTGTAATTGGTCTCCGGGTGAATGCCCGGAGCGTGATAGATCGAACTCGTATTTCCATGCGAAGTGTGCTATTGAATATCATGTTGGGTGAGAGGTCTATTTGTAGTCAATAGAAGAATTAAAGCTTTTGTTACACTCATTTTGTTCTATAAAGGAATAAAACCGTTAGATTTAAATAGCATAAGGTAAGTATGTTGCACTCAGTGCAACATACCCTCACGTTGCGGGGAATTGCGGCTATAGTAACTGATGTTGGAAATGCTATCTTTAAGACGTGAAAAAAATGTACATTATAGCAGGACCTAACGGAGCTGGAAAGACAACACTTTCCTACACAATTCTACCGGAAATGTTCGACTGTGATGAATTCGTAAATGCTGATGAAATCGCAAGGGGAATTTCACCTCTGAATCCAGAGAAAGCCGAGATTAGAGCAGGAAGATTGATGCTCCAAAGAATTAGAGAATTATTAGAACAAGGGGAATCATTTGCTTTTGAAACAACCTTATCAACTAAGTCATACCATGGACTAATTAACAAAGCGAAAGAACTTGGCTATGAAATTATTCTACTCTTCTTAACACTCGATTCTTTTGAATTAGCAATTCACAGAGTACAGACAAGAGTTAGTGAGGGTGGACACAACATTCCTACTGAAACAATTGAAAGAAGATATTTTAGTGGATTAACCAACTTTTTTAAAATTTATCTACCTCTTGTGAGCCAATGGATTCTTGTGGATAACTCGACAGAAAACTTTGAATTTATTGCTGAGGGATCTAACTCAGAAATTGTTATCAGAAGTGAGAAAAAATGGTCATATTTAAATGAAAAGTATAATGGAAATTAAGGATCAGTTACGAGAGTTGGAAGAGAAGGTCAACTTGGGACTTAAGGAAGCTTACCGAAAAATGGTTGAATTCAAAAAGAGAAATAATAGTCCATTAATCGTATCCCGTGATGGAAAGATAATAGCAATACCACCTAATGAAATACTCCCCACAACAAATGCTAAAAATCCATAGGCTAATGAGCTACTTACAAACGGTTTTAGTATCTGATACTTTTATAGATATCAACCGACAGCAAGCCTACGGAGTTTAGCTTGACGTTCCAAATCAAGCTAAGAGTCTTAGCTTTTCAAGGTTTATTCAGTCCGTGGTAGCTTAGTAAAATGAACAAGTGAGCAAGTCAATCAAAATCCTAACCAAACAAATCTAAAACAGGCTTGCCTTGCCCATCAGGCGTCGTATAAAACGGCCTGCCCTCAATGGTATAATTGATCTCCGGGTGCATGCCCTAGGGCGTGATAGATCGACTGGTGCACCTGGTCATTACAGTGTTTTTAATGGAGGAACGGTTTTGCTGTAGATCATTCTTATTTTAATACCATAACCCAAGCAGTCACTTCGAGTGAGCGTAGCGACGAGAAGTCTCATTAATGTTGATAGTACTATCCTTGGGGAGACTTCTCACATGCGTTCGAAGTGACGTACTGGTGTTAGTCTTTCCACAAAATAAAAGTCCCTGACTTCCGGGGCCGCTACGATACCCGGCTTGCTGTCCCCATCCAAATCCTTAATCGTTAGAGCAGGGATTTTGTCTCTTTTCACCCAAACAAATCCAAAACAGGCTCTCCTTGCCCATCGGGAGTAGTATAAAACGGCCTGCCTTCAATGGTGTAATTGGTCTCCGGGTGCATGCCCAGGGCGTGATAGATCGACTGGTGCACCTGATCAATCACCACAGTGTTTTCAATGGATGAACACGGCCTTTCATCTGCCGTTTTGCCGTACAACAACCCTTTTTTAATGCCACCGCCCCAAAGGAGAATCGAACTGCCATCAGTAAAATGCCGGTGCATCCCGTAGAATTTCTCATCATCAATCACATCAGGCTGCGGCACCTGGTCCTTTACTTTCTGGCCGGGTCGCCCTTCCATGATGGCATCACGGCTAAACTCACTGGCCAATATGATCAATGTCCTGTCCAGGTGACCAGATTCATCCAGGTCCTTCACCAATTGGGCAATAGGCCTGTCAATCAGTTCTTTCATTTTCACCAGGCGTAAATGCCCATTCTCATGGGTGTCCCATCCCAGGAAGGGCTCATATTCCGTAGAAACACTGATGAACCGTGCACCGTTCATGGCCAGTCGTTTGGCTGTCAGGCATCCCAAACCAAACCGTCCGGTGTTGTAGGTATCATAGCTCTCCTTTGGCTCCTGGCTCAAATCAAATACCTCCGCCTCCGGTGAATTCAACAACCGGTACGATTGCTCCATCGATCGCATCAACGATTCTTTCTGGTAATCACTGCCCCGCTCCATCACATTGCTCTTGTCAGCCAGTTCGCGGTACAATTTGTTCCGTGCTTCAAACCGCTTCATCGACATGCCCTGTGGGGGGCGCACACTGTCAAGCCCACTCGAAGGGTCGGGAATGAGAAACGGGCCATACTCACTGCCCAGGAATCCCGCCGAATGGAAGGCTTTCAATTCCTCCGCTTCTCCTACGGTAAACCGCTGGCCTATGGCAATAAAAGGAGGGATGACAGGGTTCACAGGCCCCAGCTCCTTGGCTATCCATGCCCCAATGTGGGGCGCCTGCACCGACTGTGGCGGTTCATAGCAGGTGTGCCAATGGTATTGATGCCTAGTGTGAAGAATGAAGCCAAGATCTGCAGATTTGTAAGAACGAATGATGGCACCCTTGTCCATCACGCCACCAATGGATTGCAACCCTTCAGAAAAGGAGAGGCCGTCAACAACGGTGGGCACACTGGGGAAAGTGCTCAGCACCCTTTTGCTTTCAACGCCTTTCTCATAAGGCACATAGGTCTTGGGGTCAAAGGTTTCCGTGTGGGCCATGCCCCCGGCCATCCAAAGCAGGATAACGGTATCAGCTGACGAAGCCATGGCTGAAGCTTTTGCGCATGAGGACAGGAAGCTCGCCGTGGGTATGCTGGTAGAAGCGGCTGCAAGGCTAGCGGCTCCCATTTTTTTGATAAACTCCCTACGTGAATTGGCTGATTGTTGGTCCATAACTACTAATAGATAAATTGAAATTCAGGTAAAAGCAGGGTGGCCCAAAACAGGTCCTGAACTGCTTCTTTATTGGGCTTTTCGCCCAATGCACCCAGCATAATGGTTTTTTCTTCTTCGGTCGGGTTTCTTCCAAACGACTTCTGGTAAAGGGTATCGACGATCTTTTCACCTTTCTGATCATATGCGCTGAGCCACACATCGGCGCCAGCTTCCAATACCTGACTGAAATACTCTCCATTCGTCAGTTCCAGGGCCTGCAACAGCGTGGCCTGGTCATCGCGGTTGGTGGTTACGTTTTCCCTGCTCGGGCGGCCCAGTGCTTTCATAAAGGGATGTTGCCTCACGAGGCTGGCCCTGGCAAATGATGGAGCATCATGGTCGAAGTTGAAGCTCAAAAGCTTGTCCCAATGCTGGGAACCAAAGTTCCTCACGGTTGGCCAGTCCTTGTCATTGAAGGCAAGGGTGATCCAATCCTCTTCTGGTTTGGTGTCGGTGCTTTTCCAATCTGTATCGGATTGTACGAACAGTTCCTCACCATCAACCGGTTTGACTTTCATCACAAACAAGATCCCGGCAGGGTTGGCAATGCTTCCTTCATTGACGCCCTCTATGGCGATGATGTTCTCTCCGGCATGCAATAGGGTGCTAACATCCAGTTTATCCACTTTTTTCCAATCGGCACCGCTTGAGACCTCTAAGCCATTGATATAAAGGGTGTAAGTGTGATCTACTGAGATCAATACTTCAGCAGAAACCATTTCCTTGTCAGAGAGAGTAAATGCGTGCCGGAAATAGCGTTTTCCGGGATCGGGTAAAACGTCCCGGTCGTATTTGATCTCACGGTGCCATATCCTGTTGGAAATCAGCCCTTCACTTTCCGGATCAAAAGCTGCAGCATAATATACCGGGGCAATCACCTGGCTCACGGCATCGGCAAACTGCTCGGCACTCATGCGCCGGATGATGGGTCCTTCAAATAGGTATTTTTTCGATTTTACGGCATCAATTTCGTTATAGGTTACAATGGGCAGTTGATAAGCCTTTGAGGTCATGATGGTGCGCACCAGCTTTTTTAGATCATACCCGGAGTCGATAAAATCGGCTGCCAGCCAATCAAGCAGGGGAGCATCCCACGGGACATTGTCCATGACATCAAGTGGTTCAATAATCCCCCTGCCCAGGAGACGCTGCCATATCCGGTTGGTAATGGTGCGGTAGAGCCTGCCGTTTTCAGGTTTCACCATGATCTCCGAAAGCTTTAACAGCCTTTCCTTCAGGGAGTCAGCCTCCACATCACCCAGCTCGGGATAGAGGAAATTGACGGTGGCCATTTTACCAAGAGGCTGATCACAGCGGTTCAGTTCCATGACAGAGTCAGCGAAAATCGAGGCGAACCCATAGGCCTGGTCCAGTGTGAGGTTACTCACAAAACTGTTGTGGCAAGAGGCACATTTTAAATTCATTCCCATCAGGGATTGGCTGATATTCTGGGCTGCCTGCATCTCAGTACGCTGGCTGGCATTCACCACACCACGCCATTGGATACCTTTGATAAAGCCCTCGGACTCCTCTGCAGGGTTCACCAATTCCTTGACCATCAGGTTGTAGGGCTTGTTTTCCAGAAGAGATTGGTACAACCAGTCGGTGATCTGCTTTCGACCTCCGGTAACGTATCCTGTGCCGGAATAATCATTGCGCAAAAGGTCATTCCAGAAGCTCAACCAATGCTGCGTGTAATTGTGGTTGTCGTTCAGGAGGTCATCAACAAGCCTGGCCCTCTTATCCGGGCTCTGATCATTGATAAATTGACTGACATCATCTGGCCCGGGTAATAATCCTACAATATCGAGGTAGGCCCTCCTGATGAAGGTATGTTCATCAACCAATTCCGGCCAGTCCAGATTATTTTGTTCAAAATAAGCATCGATGAGTTTGTCAACAGGATGGGTTTGACCTTGACTTTCAGGTAAATCTGGTTTTGTCAGTGCAAGCGGTGCTTCATCGAATACTTTGAGCGCCCTGTCGGCCCAATGGGCTCCATTTTTAATCCACAACTCGATCAGAGCGATTTCATTGTCCTTCAGCACCTTACCCTTTTTGGGCATCACATCATCATGGTTAGGGGGGAGGCTGATTCTTTTGAACATCTCACTTTTTTTGGGTAGCCCGGCTACAATTACAGGCCCTGATTCTCCGCCTTGATAGACGCCTCGTTTGTCTTCCAATACCAACTCCCCTTTTTTCTTGTTTTCACTATGGCATTGTAAGCAGTTGTGAGCGAAAATCGCCCTCACTTCCAGGTTAAGGTTGTCCTGCTGGGCTTCTGTTAAGGAATCAAGTTTGGATAGCTCAGCAAGGAGAACAACTGCCTTGCTGTCGTCATAGTTGTCTTTGTTTCCTGGCAGGGCACTTGAAAGGAAATCCTCACCGTGAGTAAGGCTTGCACCGAGGTGCCCGGTGATAGTGAGCGTAATTACCGTTACAGCAAGCGCTGCTCGATAGACCACGTAATTTGAGGATAGTTGACCTTTCAAAGTGCGGTGCAGCAGTAGTGCAGTGATAGTGGCCAGCACCGCGGTGGTGATTCCCAGGTACTGGTGCCATTGAACCAGTTCCCCGGAATAGTCATCGAATGTGCCCAATAGCCATCCAAAGCACGCTGCGAGTATGGCGAAAAGGGCTCCCAGGTAAACCATCCAGTTGATGCCTTCCCTCAGGCCGGGTCGTTTTCCATTGAGGGTGAGGCTCTCCAGAAAAAGCGCAATAACGAGCAATCCGATTGGAAAGTGTACTGTTAGAGGGTGTAATCGACCCAAAAGTTGCAAGATCCACATTCCGGCATTTTCTTCCATGGGAGCTAATATAGTTTAAGCCACGATTAATTCCCCTCCCGGGAGGGGAAGGGGTGGGTTTTTTAATGGCTCTACGCTGTCATAAACAAAACCCACCTCTGAATCTCCTTCATGGAGGAGACTTCGATCTTCACACACAGCAGTTGCCAAGCTCCTGATTAGTAGTTAAAACATTAATAAAATAGGATCATTCAGAGTGCCGAGTTTTCGGGAAGAGGAATCTTCCTTCCATTTATGATCCAGCACAAATTGTGGAAGATTTCTCGCAAAACTCGAAATAACCATAAAGTTGAGTTAGGGGTGGGTTTTTCAATGGCTTTACGCTGTCATAACACTAAACCCATCTCTGAATCTCCTCCATGGAGGAGACTTTGATCTTCACAAACAGCAGTATCCAGGCGCTGACTTAGTGGCTGAATTGCAAAATTTGAAGCACATTCTTCAGTATTTGATTTCTGCATTCAGGCGGGAGACTGCAAAATCAGCGAGTTGAGCGATGGGATAGCTGAGTGGAGCTTTTCATTTTATTGATCTTTTACGTTCGGGAGACTGTTCGGACGGGTTGTTTCGGTTTTTTATCAAAGTAAATGCAACAAGCGAAATGGTTGGAGGTATGCAAAACCACCAATTAAAGAATAGTTGCAATTATATCGAGAACTTTCAAGCTTAGTGGATAGCATCCTTCAGTTTCTATGGCAATATACAAGCAACACAATTTCCTGGTGATAAAAAAATTCATAAGTAGCATGTTACTAAATATTTATACACTATTTCTTGCAGTAGTTATTGCACACTTATTGACCTTTTGCTCACCAAAGGAGGAAGAATCTTTAACGAAAGAGCAACCCAATGTGCTGTTAATATTCACTGACCAGCAGGCATGTGAATATGATGAGTGCTGCAGGCAATCCGTATCTCAAAACGCCCAACATGGATAGACTTGCTCAAAGAGGTGTCCTTATCAAACAATCTTATTGTTCCTCACCTGTTTGTGGCCCTGCCCGTTCCAGCATAATCAGTGGTAGAATGCCCCATGAAACGGGGGTGGAGTGGAATGGGGACTCAATGAGGGATAGTATAAGGAATGTAGGTGAAATTTTTCGAAAAGCAGGATATCAAACAGTTTGGGGAGGGAAATAACATTTACCTGAAAGCTATCCACAGCGCCGGAAAGCAAAGCAAAATGCAATCTGTGGTTTTGATATTCTTCCTTTTCAGGCACCAAATCCCGATAATTGGATGCTCGGTTCGGAGACTGATCCGCCATTGACAACTGAGGTAGTTAATTTTCTTAACAACCAAAAGAAACAACCATTTTTCCTTGCGGTTAGCTATCACAACCCGCATGATATATGCTTTTATTCACGCAAGGATGGATGGGTTTCACCATCGGATTCTTTGCTGGATATCCGATACTATGGTTTTGAATACCAACTACCGAAAGTTGTTGGAACACATCCCAGCCAATTCCCGGAATTACCTCCACTGCCAGCGAACCATGAAATGGAGCAGGATGAGCCTCAATTCCTTACAGATAAACGGCAATATCATGAGGAATCAGGATTGGAAACACACCTGGCGAATCAGGAGTTTGGTGATTTGGAGTGGAGAGGCTACCTCAATACTTATTATAGACTTACAGAAATGGTTGATGTGGAGATAGGTAAGGTACTGGATGCACTGGAGGCAAATAACCTGAATGATAACACCATTATTGTATTTACTTCAGATCATGGGGATGGTGCTGCTGCGCATAAGTGGTCGGCTAAATTGAACTTGTACCAGGAACCTTCTACGGTACCATTGATAATTTCCTGGCCCGGAACTATTGCAAAAAACCGCATCGATCAAAGCAATCTTGTTTCTCAAATTGATATTGTGCCTACACTATGCGACTATGCTGGTATTGCAGCTGGTGTTCAATTTACGGGTAAAAGTTTGCGGCCAATTCTGGAAAATAGTGAGGCTAAATGGAGAGAATACCTTATTGTTGAATTAGGGGATTATGCACCCGATCGCAGCAGGCGAGGAAGAATGATAAGAACCCAGGACTATAAGTATAACATTTTCTCATCGGGTGTAAGGAACGAACAGTTGTTTTCAATGGTAACGGATCCACTTGAGACTCAGAACATGGCTTTTAACCAGAATTTTGACGGTATCCTTCAGGAGCACCTGGGTTATTTGCAGGACTGGATTGAAGTAACAGATGACACTTTTGTTATACCAAAACTAAATCGTCCTTAATTGGATAAGTTTGGATACCTCGGTTAAACCAGAGAATGACGATTTGAGATGCTAAACTTTGAAGAACAGATCACCAATTACTAATTTATTCGTTTGGCGGGAGGTCGGAAAATTCAGCGAGGTTTGCGATGGGATTGCGGGTTGAAGCCTGCCTGACCGGCGAGGCAGGCATTGAATTTCTTGATCTTTCTAGCCCGGCAGGCCGTTCGGACGGGTTGTTTCGTTTTTGCATCAAGGCAAAAATGAAAGGAAACAATATGTTAGGAAGCTTACTTGCCTGAATGATGCAATAGAAATTATTAAAGATTTCTAATTTAATCCATCTCTGAATCTCCTCCGAGGAGGAGACTTTGATTTTTCACCAGATCAAATCATGGAAAAATTAGGATCATTCCAAATGCAATAAGGAATCTTCATCTCTCATGATCCAACACAATTATGGAGGATTTCTCTCACTAAGAATCGGGGTCGAAATGACAAATCTTAAAAAAGGATGGCCATTAACGATTCAAAGCTGCCTGCATCATTGCCCTGGCATAAGCAACATTGTAAGTATATCCGGCATAGCCACCACCACCCGGATATTGGGATGAGGTTGCCGGATTATCACGATCATAATCCAAAAGCCGGGGATGTTCAGGATAGATGCCGAATTTAAATTTCTGGTTCACCAGCTCCTTCATGACGGCAAACATGTCCGTCTTTCCCTCATCAGGAAATACTTCCAGGTAATCGACAACGGGTGTGTTAACAATGACATTGCGATAATGCACATGATTTATCCGGTCACGACTCCCAAGATACTTACAAACTTCTACCGGATCGGCATTGATTTCACTGGTAACACCGCTATGGTAAGTCATGCCATTTGAAGGGCTGTCGACTATGTTGACCAGCCGTTTCCAATCATCAAAACTGGCCATGATCTGCTCATTACCTCGGCTTATAGGGATGGGCGGATCGTTAGGGTGCAGGGCCATACGAACGTTTGCCGCCTCGGCTACAGGTATGATTGCTTTAAGAAGATAGGTGAGGTTAGCCCATAAAGCTTCTGCTTTATGTGTTCCAATTTCAAGCATTGGTGGCAGATCTTTTACTTTATCGTAGTTGTAGCCGGTATAGCTTGCTCCTCCACGACCTTCAACTTCATAATAGCCCTCGGTGAGTCTGTAGGCATAAAAATTGTACTCCACTACTGGCAGACCAACATTGCCGGCTGCCTTGAGTGATTTAATCAGCATTTCAATCTCTTCATCCCTGCCGTCCCTGCCATAAATGGCATTGGGAAACCCTCCAATCATCATATTGATGACATTAAGTCCATTGGCTTTGTATCGATCCATAATGGCGCTCAATGATTCCTCGGTCCATGGCTGGGGAGGACCTCCCATCAAAACATAATCAACGCCAATTTGCTTGATCATGCGCATCATCTTTTCGTCTCCATTCCGGGAAGCCCCCAGGCATAATTTTGGTGTGTTGGGTCCTTCTTTAATGGGCCATTGTTGTGAACGAGCTGCGAATGCCTTATTCGTTAGAATTGTTGGGAACATAGGAGCCATGGCTAATGCTCCCATTGTTTTTAATGATTGTCGGCGTGATTGCTTTTGTTTCATGATTTTCGTTTTTGGAGGGATATAGTAAATATAACAAAAACCATTCAAGTTCATTAACCCACCTCTGAATCTCCTTCGAGAGGAGACATCTCATTTTTTTATTCCCCTCCTTGGAGGGGTTAGGGGTGGGTTTTTATCAATCCCGGGGTTTGGGTACATTAACCCACCTCTGAATCTCCTCCCAGGAGGAGACTTTTGATTTCCAAGGATCATAATAACTCAAAATATGGGGTCATTACTCTAAGATCTAACACAAAATATAGAAGATTTCTCCCCCGAAGAATTGGGGTCGAAATGACCACATGGTTTTGGAGATTATTTAGACTTAAGCCAGAATTCCTCTAACCACCTCACCATGAACGTCGGTGAGCCGGTACCTGCGACCCTGATGTTTAAAAATCAACTTTTCGTGATCAACACCGGCGAGGTGAAGCAGCGTAGCATGAAAATCGTGCACATGAACAGGGTCCCTGGTGATGTTATAGCTGAAATCGTCAGTCTCACCGTAGGTAAAGCCGGACTTTACACCTGCTCCTGCCATCCACATGGTAAAGCATCTTGGATGGTGGTCGCGGCCATAGTTGTTCGTGCTGAGCTTACCCTGGGAGTACACGGTTCTTCCAAATTCACCTCCCCAGATGACCAATGTGTCATCCAGTAAACCGCGTTGCTTCAGGTCCCTCACCAACGCGGCAGTAGCCTGGTCGGTCTTTTCGCATTGGCTTTTTATGCCTCTCGGTAGTCCCTCATGCTGGTCCCATCCCTGGTGATAGAGTTGGACAAACTTCACATCTTTCTCCAGTAATTTCCTTGCCAGCAGGCAATTGGCAGCATATGTGCCAGGATCCCTGCTATCTTCTCCATACATATCATAAATGTAATCTGACTCACCTGACATGTCAGTCACCTCGGGTACTGAAGTCTGCATACGGTACGCCATTTCATATTGAGCTATTCGTGCATTGATCTCCGGATCACCATAGGTGTCATACTGCACCTCATTGAGCTTGCTTAAATAATCCAGCATTTGTCTTCGGTCATTACCGTCATAATTCTCAGGGTTGTTAAGGTACAACACGGGATCTTTTCCCGACCTGAACTGAACTCCCTGGTGCCTGGTAGGCAAAAATCCATTGCCCCACAACCGGGAATAGAGGGGTTGGCCACCAGCATTCTTTGAAACCAGTACGATAAAGGCAGGTAAATTTTGATTGCTCGATCCCAGGCCATAATTAATCCAGGATCCAATGGAAGGCCTTCCGGGTAATTGGTGGCCCGTTTGAAAGAATGTAATGGCCGGATCATGGTTGATCTGATCGGTATACATGGATTGTATAAAGCAGAGGTCATCCACAATTTCGGCGGTATGCGGCATCAATTCGCTCACCCATTTCCTGCTGTTGCCGTATTGGTTGAATTTGTAAATGGAAGACGTCATGGGAAAAGCCGTCTGGTCGGCACTCATGCCTGTCAACCGCTGCCCTTGTCTTACAGATGCCGGTAAATCCTGCCCATGGAGGTCATAAAGCTTTGGCTTGTAGTCGTAGGTTTCTAATTGCGAAGGGCCTCCGCTCTGGAACAGGTACACGATGCGTTTGACTTTTGGCGCAAAATGGGGCAGGCCCGGGAGGCCACCGGTACCTGGTACTGGATTGGGGATGCCAGTCGAAGCCAATAATTTATCAGTGTCCAGCAGGGACCCCAGTGCAAGCGCACCAAGTCCCAAAGAGGTTTTTTTGAAAAACTGTCGCCTGTCAACGAGCTTTTCAACGGATTGAATGTCGCGGTTATCTGACCTGATGATGATATGATCGTCCTTCATAATTACCTTTTTGTAATGGTTGCATCCGCATTGATAATGGCACTGGCCACGACAGCATTGGCGGCGATAAGGTTTTTGTCGTGCCTACCAGGCACCTTATATTCCCCGGCTGTTAACCAGCCCCTAGCTTTTAACTGATTGCGCTTAAATTTCTCATACTCCGCTTTTTGCATATCCAGAAGGATATCTATTTCGCGGGAATTGGGTTTTCGCCCGGTCAATTTCATAAATACCGAGGAAATGCCATCCTTCGTGCTTCCTGAATCGATGATTTGTTCTCCCAGCACTTTGGATGCTTCAATAAACATGGGATCATTGAGTAAAACAAGTGCCTGAAGTGGCGTGTTTGTCTTTTGCCTGCGAACCGTGCATTCGCTTCTTGCCGGTGAGTCAAAGGTTGTCAAAGAAGGGTGGGGGACTGACCTTTTCCAAATCGTGTACATACTTCTTCGGTAAAGTTTATCACCGGTATCCTGGACATAAGTTGCGCCATTAACTTTCCAAAGATCATTTGGCTGGTAGGGGCTTACACTTTTACCACCAATTTGTCGATTCAAAAGGCCACTTGCCAGTAAAACATTATCCCGTATCATTTCTGCTGACAGCCTTATCGCCGGTCCTCTTGCGAGCAATGTATTTTCAGGATCCAACTCCAGTAATTCTTTGCTGGCGATAGAACTTTGCCGATAGGTGGCTGACATCACAATGAGTTTTTGCAATTCTTTTAAGTCCCAGTTAATTTCCATAAACTCAACTGCCAGCCAGTCCAAAAGTTCAGGATGACTGGGCAATGCACCCTGGTTACCAAAATCTTCAGAGGTTTTGACAAGGCCTTGTCCAAAGAAATTTTGCCAGATACGGTTGACAGTAACCCGGGCGGTCAAAGGGTGATCCGGATGAATCAGCCATTTAGCAAAACCCAACCTGTTTCGGGGTAGGTCTTCTGGCCATGCCATAATAGCTTCAGGAGTATCGGAATTAACTTCATCCCCATATTCATCATACCTGCCTCTTTTTAAAACAAAGGTTTTTCGTTTGACCGGCATTTCTTTCATCACCATTATCTCTGGAATGTTCTCCACACTGTCTGAATAAATCGTTCTGACCTTTTCCAATTCCTTTTGAGCTTTTTGAAAAGGAATCGAATGTCGGGATGTGAAATACGATTGAATCAGGGACTTTTCTTTCGGTTTTAAGGCTAAAACAGGCGTGGACAGTAACTTGGTGAACCTATTGTTGTCTGATATTTGAAGTATTTCCAGGGGAGTCAGTTCCACATCAAAAATCATTAGATTGTCGACTGTGGCCCCACCGATGCCTTTGCCTCGCCATCGTGCCCCCACCTGAATGCCGGGCTCTGCTTCTCTTTTGAAGTGAATATCCTTGTACAAATTGTCGATTTCCACTTCAGTTTTAAGTTCAAGTCCATCCTGGTAAACCTTTAATCCTGAGGCTTTTGAGGAGCCATCATAGGTCATTACAAGGTTGAGCCATTTATTCCGTGGCACATCATCGGTGGTATATTCGATAATGGCATTATCAGGTGCTGTATGCGCCATTAATAATTGCAATTTATTATTTACCAGTGCGAGGTGAAAGCCCTTGAAACAGTAAAGTGCGGCTCCGTCACCTTTATGGAAAATCACCCCTTTTTCGAGGTCATCGGGTAGCTTCACATTGATTGAAACGCTGAAGGGCTGGCTTTTTCGAAAACTCCCAATCCCCTGGGTATCGAGCCAAGCATCGCCATTGAATTGCAAGCCATTCCCCGATTTTCCTACACCAAACGAGGGTTTTTCTTCAGAAGAACCAATCTGCTTCATTAGGCCTACTTGTGAGGGATTAAGACTATTATTTAGTTTTTCTCCCTCAAATTCAAAATGGCCTATTAAGTTTTTCGGAAACTTTGATTTGCTTAATTTATTCAGATCAGTCGTAGACAACCACTTATCAAATGACTGGGCATTGGTCATTGAAATGGAGTCTGCTTTCCTTTCTTTTTTCTTAATTATATCCGTCAGGAAACTAAGAATTTCATCTTGCTCGTCAGTTGTATTCAGTATAGTGGGCACGGGCATGGCATTATCGAAAGAAATTTGCCCGGCCTCATTGACGTTATTGAAGAAGGCAGACATTTCATAATACTCTTGTTGCGAGATTGGATCATATTTATGATCATGACATTTAGCACATCCCACGGTGAGTGCCATAAAGGCCTGACCTGAATTATTCACCCTGTCCAACACATACTCAACCCGGAATTCCTCCGGCACAATTCCCCCTTCCATATTTTGTGGATGAATTCGATTGAAGGCCGTAGCCAGTAGCTGATCTCTCGTTGGTGAGGGGAGCAGGTCACCAGCCATCTGGTAGACAATAAATTGATCATAAGGCATGTTCTCATTAAAAGTTTTGATGACCCAATCTCTCCAGGGACTCATATCTCGATAACGGTCTACAGTATAACCATGGGTATCTGCGAATCTTGCTACATCCATCCAATCGGTAGCCATTTTTTCACCGTAATGGACGGAGGCCAACAACAGGTTCACCTGTCGTTCATAGGCTTCTTCAGATTTATCCGATAGAAAAGCGTTGATTTCATCAAGGGTAGGAGGTAACCCGGTCAGGTCAAAGGAGAGTCTTCTAAGTAACAGCTCCTTATCGGCTTTATTCGAGGGCTCCAGATCGTTTTGCTCCAGTTTCCTGATAACAAAATTGTCGATGGCATTGGTCACGAACTCCTCATGTTGCACTTGTGGCGGCGGCTTCTTTTCCGGCTTAAGGAATGACCAGTGTTGTTTGTATTCAGCTCCCTCGTCAATCCACTTAATAAGCACTGCTTTTTCATAGTTCGATAACGGTAAATTTGATTCAGCAGCAGGCATCTGATAGTCAGGGTCATTGGAGACGATCCGATGGAAAATTTCACTGCTATTCAAATTACCCGGGGTGATGGCATACTTCCCGGAGTTTTTCGATTGTGCTAAGGCTGAAGTCTCCATGTCCAGCCTCAAGTCCGCCTTTAAACTGCCCTTATCTGGGCCATGACATTTAAAACACTTATCACTTAAAATGGGTTTTACATGAAGGTTGAAATCTACTACTTCTGGTAGATTCTCAAACTCGCTGACGATCTCCGGAGGAATTTTTGTCCCACATGAAAATGCGATCAGCGTATAAACCATGAAAAGATAGAAAGTGCGGGGCATAAAAATCGTTAACAATTGGTCTGAAAGTTAGGGCTTTCCGCATCACTAATCAAGGCAGTGCAACAGCTTTATTTGCCCAGGTTGCTTCCAAAGCAAGTAGCTTGAATTGAGATAGATTGCTATAGAAATACAAGCATTACTCTTCCTTTAAGGAAATTGTTGGATTAGATAAAGAGGCATTCAATGCGTGATAACCAACTGTGATGAGTGTAATCAAAATGGTCAGCATGCCGGAAACTACAAATGTTATCCACCCTAAATCGATCCGGTAAGTGAAGTTCTCCAGCCAGTTATTCATAAAATAATAGGCCAAAGGAAAAGCTATAAGCATTGAAAGGGAAACAAGCTTCACGAATTCCTTATTCATCAGGATCATGATATCGGTGACCGTAGCGCCAACAACTTTCCTTATCCCGATCTCCTTCCGCCTCACCTCAGAGCTATACGATGCTAAACCAAACAGGCCCATGCAGGCAATAAATATAGTTAACCCTGAGAAAGTGGCGAAAATATCTCCTCTTCTTTTGTCAGCTTGGTACTGATCCTGAAAATCTTATTCTATAAACGTATACTCGAGTGGTCTCTCAGGTATTACTTCACTCCATGTCTTTTCAATAAACTGGAGTGTTTCATCAAGATTTTCGAGTTTTAACCGTGTTACCAGGAAGCCATTATTCAGATCAAAATGCACTACCAAAGGTTCAATTGGTTCCTTAAGATCCCGAACGTGAAAATCCCTTATAACCCCAACCACTTTTGCCTCCCTACGACTCGTGTCCTGACCGATGAGGATGCTAAATTTTTTTCCAATTGGATCACTCCAACCCATATCCCAGACCATCTGTTCATTGACTATGACAGCATTGCTGGTATCTTTTCCAACGTTTTGAAGAAAATTTCTACCTTGAACAACAGGAATATCCAGGGTTGAGAGATAATATTGGTCTATAACAAAAGTCTGAAAGACCCTATCTACTATTTCCCCGTTCTCAGTCTCCACTCCGATACCTTGTATGTTAAGGTTATTTCCTCCCGGGGTAGCCTCACCGCTGGCCACTTCTTCTATATTTGGATTTTGCAAGAGTAAATTTCGGAGCACCGAATATTTGTTCCTGGCTGCCGAACCATTCAGAGAAATTTTCAATACCTGATCTTTATTAAAACCCAGCTCTTTGTTATTCATAAATTGGAGTTGGTTATAAACTACCACAGTACAGATGATCATGACCAGTGATATGGCAAACTGAACAACTACCAATGATTTCCTCAGGTTTGCATTTCCCGATTTGCCTGACAAATTTCTTTTCAATACCTCTGTGGGCATAAAAGAGGATAAGTAGATGGCTGGATAGCTACCGGAAATCAACCCTATAGCAAGGCTTAGAATGGCCACTCCCATTAATAATTGAGGATCAATAAATAAGTCAGTCGTGATGGATTTCCCTGATAATTCATTAAAAAACGGTATCGCTGACGAAACTACCATGAGAGCCAAAAAGGTTGACATGAACGTGATCAATAATGACTCCATCACAAATTGCCATTTCAATTGGCTGCAATAAGATCCCATTACCTTCCGCAACCCTACTTCTTTAGCCCTGGAGGTAGCTCTTGCTGTTGCCATATTCATATAATTGATGCAGGCGATCAGAATGATGAAGAATGCAATTGCCGAAAAGGCATAAACATAGGTCATGGAGCCACCCGGTTCGATTGGGCCATCTATTTTTCCATTCCTAAGGTGTATATCAGTAAATGGAGTAAGGGTGAATGACGCAGTTGCTCCGAACTGACGAAACAATTCGTCGATATATTTATCATAAACATCGGGGAAGTGGCGTTCAAAGTCCTTATAGTCAGTACCCGGTTGTAAAACGAGGTAGAGATAATCATTGATGTTGCCCCAAAATATTCTTTGCTCTTTCGGTAGTGATGTGAAAGAAATGAGTCCTTTAGGTTTGATGTGGGTACCTGGTATGGGATCTTGCATCACACCGGTGATAGTCTTGGGCCATTCTTCCGCTCCTGTTTTTAGTACCTGACCAACGGGATCTTCCTCGCCGAAATATTTACGGGCCAATGACTCCGATAAAACGATTGATTCCGGTGCAGCAAGTGCGGTTTTTGGATTTCCGTTGAGAAGTTTGATGTCGAAAACATCGAAAAAGGTAGAGTCTGTCAGATAGAAATCTTGTTCGTAGAATTGTTGGTCATCTTTCTTTACCAATTCCCGGTCGATGGTTCTTATCCGGGTATAAGTCTCGACTTCAGAATAATCATTTTTAAGTGCTGGTCCCATCGGAGCCATGGTCTGGGCCAGATTTAATTCAGTATCCTGGATTGAGGCGATGGTATTTACCCTGTAGATCCGATCCTTCCTGGTGTGCATGCCATCGTAGTTGAGTTCATCCTGCACGTACAATAACAGCATGATGCCAGCAGAAATACCAATGGTTAAACCGAGAATATTAATTATGCTGTATAATTTTTGCCTGGCAATGTTTCTGAAGGTGACAAGGAAGAAGTTTCTAATCATGTGATCTATCTTTTGGTTCTTCAAATTCAAAAACCGTACCCCATTAATAAGTCGCTGTTTTATAGCGAGTTATAAATTGTACGGTAGCCTTATATTGTAACGAAAGCGCACTGAACACTGTTCGTAAATGAACAATTTTCTATTGGCTTCTGTCCAATTCACTCACAAAAAATCATTAGAACTTTGGTTAATTTTGTATTCTTAAATTTACAAGGCATCATTTTGCTGCAATAAATTCCATCCAGTATGACAACCTTTATAAATACTTTATTCAGGCATAAGTATATACTCATATTACTTAGCTTCATTGTATCCTCATGTAATCCAACAGAACCCAAAGATGAACCAAAGCCAAATGTCGTTATCATATTGTCAGATGACCAGGGTTGGGGTGATCTCAGCCTGAATGGTAATACAAACCTGAACACGCCCAACATTGATAGGATTGCCAAAGAGGGCGCAAGATTTGAGAACTTTTATGTCCAGGCTGTGTGCTCACCTACCAGGGCTGAAATGTTAACTGGCAGGTACCACTCAAGGGGTGGGGTATATGGTACTTCTGCAGGAGGAGAACGCCTTGACCTTGATGAGACTACAATAGCCGATGTGTTCAAGCAGGCGGGATATGCAACAGCAGCTTATGGAAAATGGCACAACGGCATGCAGTATCCTTACCACCCCAATGCCCGTGGTTTCGACGATTATTATGGGTTCTGTTCTGGTCATTGGGGAAGTTATTTTGATCCAATGCTTGAGCATAACCAGGAACTGGTAACAGGAGAGGGTTTTCTGGTTGATGATCAGACCAACCATGGCATTGCGTTTATGGAGAAGAACAAGTACACTCCATTTTTACTTTACCTTCCATATAATATACCGCACGCTCCGATGCAGGTTCCAGATGAGTTTTGGGATAAATTTAGCAACAAGGAATTGAGAATGCTTTCAAATCCAGATCAGGAAGAAGACCTGGATTTTACCAGAGCCGCCCTGGCAATGTGCGAAAACATTGACTGGAATGTTGGGCGAGTGCTGAATAAACTTACAGAACTTGGAATCGAAGACAATACCATAGTACTTTATTTCAGCGACAACGGACCAAATAGCTGGCGATGGAATGGCGAAATGAAGGGACGAAAAGGATCAACAGATGAGGGCGGTGTTCGATCGCCATTGGTTGTGAAGTGGCCAGGTAAAATAGCTGCAGGAAAGACGATCGAACAAATTTCATCGGTCATAGATTTGTTACCCACTTTGACCGATATGGTTGAAATTAAGCATGGCCTCAGCAAGCCGTTGGATGGTGTTAGCTTAAAGTCTTTGTTGCTGGAAGAGAATCCTGGTTGGAAAGACAGGTTTATCTTCAATCAGTGGCAGACTAAAATAAGTGTGAGAAGTCAGAAATATCGGTTGGGCAATGATGGGGGCTTATTTGACATTGAAAATGACAGGGGTCAGCTTGATGATTTGAGTGCTTCCTTGCCTGAGATAAAAGAACAGCTAGTCGCTGCCCTGGATGGATTCAAGAAGGATGTGGTAAGCGAGCTGCCAGCAGAAGATTTGAGGACTTTTCCCATTGGTCATCCTGATTCAAGATTCACCCAAATACCGGCCCGGGATGGCATCGCTCATGGTAACATCCAGCGCTCCAACAGGTGGCCCAACTGTTCATTTTTCACCAATTGGACCGGCCTTGAAGATCAAATCACCTGGGAGGTAGAGGTAGTCGAAGAAGGAGATTTTGAAGTGACCCTGTACTATACCTGTCCCGATGGAGATGAAGGGTCTGTCTTTGAATTGAGCTTTGGAGAGGATAGGCTGGAGGGTCAAATTGAAATTGCTCATGATCCACCATTGACAGGAATGGAACATGACCGTGTTGAAAGACCGGAGTCTTATGTTAAGGACTTTAAACCCTTAAACCTTGGTGCAATTCATTTAACCAAAGGTCCGGGACAATTGGTCCTGAAGGCACTGGAAATACCGGGAGCAACTGTAATGGATGTGAGGTTGTTGATGTTCGAGCGGGTGAATTGATCCCGCCGATTTTGGCGGACAAGCCCGCCAGCTTGTCGGGCAGGCAAGTCGGGGAATGATCCACAGCAGTCGCTAAGCCTCTTGCTTAGTGACTGAATCCAAAGGCTAAATGAGATGTTAAAACATTCACTAAGCTCCAGCTTAGTAGTCGAATAATCAAACCCTGTTCTCGTCATGACTGCGTCCCGAAGCTTCGGGAGCAGACATCTCACATCATCGGCTCAATTCCTGGTGGATTCCCCGATCCCGCCGATTTTGGTGGACAAGCCCGCCAGTTTGTCGGGGAGG
>JAQCLE010000168.1 GCA_027592755.1 Bacteroidota bacterium
CATTTTACACGGTTTATTTGTTCAAAATATTTATTTATTAAGTGCCTATTTCAATTATATTAATCATGAGTTTCAATCGTATATTGTTGAAGGCGAAAGCCATGAATCTAAGTGATTACAGTAATTGAAGCATTCCTGAGTAACCGTTTCTCGATTGTAAAATTCAATATGATCATTGGGTTATGCATCATGATTTATTTCCCGCTTGGGAATGCCTTTGGTCAAGGGCTTGCAAATACAAGAATCAGCGGCTATAAAGGGATTTGGTTTGAATTGAACCAAAAATATGAGTTCGGGGACAAATACTCCGGAGCATTGGCGACTTATACCGCAAAGCATACCCCATTGGCAATTTATGCACCGGAGGTTGATAAAACCTTTTTTGTTTATGGAGGAACACTTTCAGGGGATACACGCTACTTACTCTGTATGATAGGTGAGTTTAACCATAAAACTGGAATGGTTTCTAAACCCATGGTAGTTTTTGATAAAAATGGAGTTAATGACCCACACGACAATCCTTCAATCATGATTGATGACAATGGCTTTATTTGGGTTTTCATAAGTGGCAGGGGGACTGTTCGGTCCGGTTTTAAATATAAAAGTAAGATGCCCTTTTCAATTGATGGATTTACTCAAGTAACAGAAGAGGAAATGACCTATCCACAACCCCTAAAGACTGATTTTGGCTTCTTTCATTTTTTCACAAAATACACAGGTGTACGCCAGTTATATTTTGAAACCAGCAGCGATGGTCAAACCTGGACCAATGATAAAATGCTCGCAGCCATTGCCGAAAATGAAGGTGAAAAATCAGGGCATTACCAAACCAGTAATGCTTATAATGGAAAAGTTGTTGGGACTTTTTTTAATCGTCATCCAAATGGTATCGTAGACAGTAGGACTGATTTGTATTTCGTTAAATCTGCTGACTTTGGTAAAACCTGGACAACTGTTGATGGAACTGAACTTAAGTTGCCATTGCTATTGAAAACGAATCCGGCCCGGGTAGTTGATTATGCATCAGAAAGGAAAAATGTGTACTTAAAGGATATGGGGTTTGATGCGCAAGGAAATCCGGTTTGCCTTTACATTAGAAGTAATGGCCATGAGCCAGGTCCCAAAAGTGCAACCTATGAATGGTGCATCACCAAGTGGGACGACATGGAATGGAAAACCATTGCGGTAACAACTTCCGATCACAATTATGATATGGGTAGCCTCTTTATTGCCGAAAAGGAATGGAACATTGTTGGCCCTACAGAAAAAGGTCCACAGGAATGGGGAGTTGGAGGTGAACTTGCAATCTGGCAATCAATCAATAAGGGCGAAACATGGAAAAGGATAAAAACACTAACTCAGAATAGTGAGCTAAGCCATTCATATGTACGACGAGTTGTTAATTTTAAAGATCCATTTAGTTTTTTCTGGGCAGATGGCCATTCTCACGATTTCAGCAAATCAGAACTTTACTTTGGTGGTTTTGATGGTAATATTTGGAAATTACCATATCGCATGTATAATGATTATGAAAAACCGATAAGAGTTAATTGACCACCTCGCACGAACCTTCATCACAAAAAAAGCCCGGTACTTCGTACCAGGCTTTTCGAAGTAGCGGGGACAGGACTTGAACCTGTGACCTTTGGGTTATGAGCCCAACGAGCTACCAACTGCTCCACCCCGCGATTTTGTGTAAAAAACCAAATCGCTTTGAAATTCGCTCTAAGTTATTCAAACTAAACGAGCTACTCCCGAAACTTCGGGACTCCACCCCGCGATTTAGCGTTTTCATCTGATCAATTATCAAATGGGGTGCAAAGTTAGATAGCTCCTTCTCAAAAACAAATACATTTGCCCCCTCATTCGGAAGATAATTTCCGGTATCGTCAAAAATTTATGCCTGAATTAGAAAATCATAAGGCTGGCTTTGTAAGCATCATCGGTAAGCCCAATGTGGGCAAGTCAACGCTTATGAATGCACTTCTTGGTCAGAAGTTATCGATCATTACCGCCAAAGCTCAAACCACCCGACACCGTATTTTCGGACTGCTCTCAGGTGATAATTTTCAAATCGTTTATTCTGATACCCCGGGTGTCATCGACCCACAATATCCATTACAGCAATCCATGATGAGTTTCGTGAGAGAGTCGCTGGGTGACGCCGACGTGATTCTCATGGTCGTCGACCCTTTTGACGAGCCCGTTGATAATAACATCCTTGAATTGGTGAAAAGGACTTCCGCACCAAAAGTAATCATCATTAACAAGGTTGACTTGTCAGATCAAAGTGTCATTGACCAGCAATTTGAGAAATGGGAACAAGCTTTAGATGTCATTCAGGTGATTCCTGTATCGGCGCTCAAAGGATTTAACCTCGACAAAATCATAAGTACACTTCTTGGGCTAATTCCTATTCATCCCGCATACTTTCCTGAAGATGAGCTGACTGACAGGTCGGAAAGGTTTTTTGCTTCCGAAATAATAAGGGAAAAAATATTCCTCAACTACAAAAAGGAGATTCCCTATAGCTGTGAAGTGGTAATAGATTCATTTAAAGACGAAGAATTGATTGCCAGGATCAGGGCGATCATCTATGTCGAAAGGGACAGCCAAAAGGGAATTTTAATTGGTAAGGGCGGTGCGTCACTTAAGAAAGTCGGCATCGAAGCGAGAAAGGATTTGGAAACCTTCCTTGGGAAACAGGTTTTTCTCGAAACCCATGTTAAAGTTGAAAAAGACTGGCGCAAGAAGGAACTCAAACTGAAGAGGTTCGGCTACCTTTAATACCTCTGATGCTTTGATGGGAGCTATGGAACCATTCACTCTATATTTCTCGGGACTTCCCAAGAATGCGTAAAGGCAGATTTCGAAAACCCTGTCGGAATTCTTCTATAAGACTGAAAATCTGTTTTAAAGTTATCATCTCGATCGTTGTTAGATTAGTGGTGTCAACAAAATTATCCGGGGGCTCTTTATCAAAAAGGACTTGTTGGGCCTGATATTTTAAGCTCATCCCCATGAGGTAATAAAATGACTGCATTAGTTCGTTAAAAACATTTGTCTGGATGATTCCTCTGTCTTTAAGCTCTTTTAATCGCATACCCGTATTGGCTTCTGATATCTGATTCTTGAGTGAATGGTATCTCGTAAAATCCACCAGGACTCCAATGGCCTGATAAATATCGAATTCTTCCCGATCACCCTTGGTCGTGGTTTTAATATTTCTAAAAAATGTAATAGGAAGGTTATATGCCAGGGTATAATCAGCTAACCGGGAAAAGAACTTTGAGTCCGGTTTCTTAAGAACTTTTTGTATATATCCTGTTAAGTTATCTATCAAAGATCGATCGCCATAAATCAGTCGGATATCAAAAAACACAGGATATAGATCGGTTATTTCTTGATTTTGCAACCAACTTCTGTATTGTTTTCTCCATTCACTAACTGATTTGATCCGCTTCTGAGGATCTGTCAATAATTTATTTTCTGGCAACTGAATTCCAATTTCTATTAAACTTTGAGATATTCTTTCAGATATTAATAGAAAGTAGCTCCTTAATTCTTCCAGCTTGTATTTACCATCATATTCTTCAAATATTACCGTTACTTTTTGAGTAGTATTTAACATCACCTCCTCCCTTCCATAATTTCCAATTGCCATTATGGCGAAGTTGACTGGAGGTTCAGGTAATTTTTCCATAACCCAATTAATCACCTTTTGAACAATAGTATCCATAAGACTGGATAGTACTCGATTGACGATTTCAGCTCGAACACCAAGTTGTGACATCTCATGAATAATCTCCGGAGCTTTTAACCATTTGGCTTTTAGTTCAGTAGGGTTGGAAGACATTCTGAATGACTGAATAAAAGTGAAAGGTGATTGACCTTGTCCAATGAGTAAATCATTCCGCGAAACCATACCAATGTCCTCACCTTCATTTTCAATAATCATATAGCGTATTGCATGATTAAACATCATGAGTATGGCTTCATGCAAATAGGAAGATTGGGCCAGTCTGAATACTGGATTATCCATTATTTCTGAAATAGGACGATCGACATCCCTCTTTTTGGCAATTACCTCGTTCCTCAAAACAATATCCGTCACAAAGCCTATTATTTTATTGCCTTGTTCAATGAGGAGACAACTCGTTCTTTGTTCTTCCATCAATTGAGCGGCATTATGAATGGGCAAATCAGGAGCACAGGTGACTATGGGTCTGAGAGAAACTGAATTCAACCTTTGAGAAAACAGTTGTTCAATAGTATCTGCACCCTGGATCTGATCCTTCTTGATGACAATTTGGGCATATTGTCTATCGAGCATTAAGGTGCCAAAGGTTGAAACAACAAATTGGCTTACGGCATCATAGGTTTTATAGAGTTTTAGGAAATACGCTATTGGTAATCGATAGACTATTGTATTCTTTTTTACCTCAACGTTTTGAATTGATATCCCATTATTGAATACGATGGAATTAGAACCGTAGGTTGAGAACTTCAATAAATCCCTCGAAAAAATTTTATGGCCCTCATCATTATAAAAGAATGTTTCATATCCTCCCACACTCATCCGAACCTTTATGAATAAAGTTGCAATATCCCGTAATGCTTAATGTTTGCCACGTTTTG
>JAQCLE010000004.1 GCA_027592755.1 Bacteroidota bacterium
CAATATAAGCAATTTATGCCTGTTTTTATGCCTTCTCCCTAACTGTTTAGTGAATTTTTCGGGTTAAGATGCCACTAATTATAATATACTGAATATCAACATTATATGTTAATCATTAAGATGATGCAATAGGGTTCTGTGTACAGTTTCGAAACAGTAAGTGTTCGTAAATGACCACAAAAATAAGGAGAGGTACAAAAAAAGGGTTCAGGAAACCACTCGCTGAACCCCAAGGTCAAAAACTCAAAATAAAATGGACTAATCAAATCTTAATCCACAACAACACACTAATATAATCAATAATCTTAAAAAAAATATAAAAAAATATATAGATTTTGCAAATATTGAGCGTCAATGCTGAATTGAATGAAGCAATACCACTTTTCCAGGATGACACCGGGGTTAAAGTTGAATTCTACCAAAACTAAATTAAATTGTGTCTGTTTCTGATACAATGAAACATTAATTTTAAAATAAATAATGAACGAAATTGATGTTCCATTCAAACCATGATTTAAAAATTTATTAATGTCCAAAATACAATGAACGAGGAAAAGCAACTTGGTAAAATCCTGATTATTGACGATGATGAAGATGTCTTATTAGCAGCAAAAATGCTACTGCGTAAACACGCTGAAAATGTACTCATCGAGAAAAACCCAAAAAAAATACCCTTCCTTCTAAATAACGACACTTACGATGTCATTCTTCTTGATATGAATTTCAGTAAGGACATTACCAGTGGAAAAGAAGGATTTTACTGGCTTAACGAAATTTTACAACGGGATCCAAATGCTGTTGTTATACTTATAACAGCTTATGGAGATGTTGAGATGGCTGTAAAATCTCTTAAAGATGGGGCTACCGACTTTGTACTTAAACCCTGGCAAAATGAAAAGTTGATAGCAACTCTTTCGAGTGCTGTTAAATTAAAAAGATCTTACAATGAAGTGGATCAATTAAAACAAGCAAAAAAACAATTGGAAGAGGATATTAGCCAACCTTTTAAGGATATTATTGGTGATAGTCCGGCAATTCGACAAGTCTTCGGAATCATAGATAAAGTTGCAGCGACAGATGCCAATGTGTTAATTCTTGGAGAAAATGGAACAGGAAAGGAGCTGATAGCAAGGGCCATCCATCAAAAATCACACAGGGCAGATAATGTTTTCACCACAGTTGATATGGGTGCAATCACTGAAACGCTTTTTGAAAGCGAGCTTTTTGGCCATAAAAAGGGGTCATTTACAGATGCAAAAGACGACCGCGCAGGAAGGTTTGAAATTGCCAATAAAGGATCACTTTTCCTTGATGAGATTGGCAATCTAAACCTTCCCCTTCAATCGAAACTATTAACCGCTTTACAAAGCAGGGAAGTAACGAGAATAGGTTCAAATAAATAGATCCCCATTGACATAAGGCTCATTTGTGCTACCAATATGCCGATCCATGAGATGGTGAAAGAGAACACATTCAGACAAGATCTCCTTTATCGAATCAATACCGTTGAATTACACTTACCTCCCCTAAGGGATAGATTAGAGGATATTGCGGTCTTGGCTGAGCATTTTGTCAATATTTATTCAAGCAAATACAGGAAACAGGTAAAGAAAATTTCTCCTACTGCAATAAAAAAACTTGAGAAATATCATTGGCCGGGTAATATCAGGGAATTGCAACATGCCATTGAAAGAGCAATTATTATGGGTGAAGAGAATGCACTTAATCCAGATGATTTCTTTTTCCTATCCCATCATCATGAAAATACTGAAGATATAGGGGCCGATTTGTACAATTTGGATGAAGTCGAAAAAACAGTCATTAACAAGGCTATCAATAAGCATGGGGGCAATATCTCGAAAGCGGCCAAAGAACTAGGATTAACAAGAGCTTCATTATATAGAAGACTTGAAAAACATGGTCTTTAGACATTTCAAAGTCAACCTTGTTCTTCGGGTTATATTGTTAGTGGCATCAATATTTTTACTGACCTTTTTGGTCAGTACCGACTCATTTATTCTTACTGACATACTTGTTACCGGTTTAATTATCTATCAGGTATACGGCCTGGTCCAATTTCTTGACAAGACGAACAAGGAAATTGTAGCCTTTTTGAATTCCATTAAATACGATGATTTTACGCACACCTATAACACGCGTAATGAAGGCTCTTCTATTGATATGGTTTACAAAGAATTCAACAATGTGATCAAGAAGTTCAGGGAAATACGAGCCGAAAAGGAAGCTCAATACCATTACTTAAAGACCATTGTCCAACACGTGGGTATTGGTATCATCACATTTGAGAAAAATGTAGAGATACAAATAATTAATGCTGCCGCCAAAAACCAACTCAATATTGACGAAGTCAAGCATATCAATCAATTGAAAGCCACAAGCCCTCTACTGGTTGAAACTATTAAGTTACTCAAGACTGGGGGCCGAGACTTGGTGAAAATTGAACGCGGTGGAGATGTTGTCCAACTGGCAGTTTATGCCATTGAATTAAGTCTCAGGGACAAAGAATTCAAACTTATTTCCATGCAGAATATCCAATCGGAGTTGGAGGAAAATGAAATGGATGCGTGGCAAAACCTGATCCGTGTCCTTACTCATGAAATAATGAATTCGGTCACACCAATTTCATCATTGGCGGCTACTGTTGAAAGTGAACTAGAAAGCCAATTGAAAAATGGATCCTTAGACCAAATGAAGCTGGAGGATGTAGAAGATATGCATCTTGCGGTAAAAACAATCCATAATCGAAGTGTTGGGCTTATAAAATTTGTGTCAGATTTCAGAAACCTTACGAGAATACCTATGCCGAAATTGGAACCGATGATGGTTGGTAAACTGTTCGACCATATTCTGATTCTTTTGAAATTTGATATGGAAAAAGAACATATCCGCATAACCTGTGATTTTGAAGACAATCTACATATCCGCGTGGACAAAGAGCAGATTGAACAGGTTCTTATAAACATTATCAAGAATGCTATTCAGGCGCTGGCAGAAAATGAAGAACTGCAGAAAGCCAAGTCTATTATAATCAAAGCCGGATACCATGAAAAAGCTGGTATTTTTATTAGCATAACCGATAATGGTCCGGGAATCGACCCCGAAGCACTCAAGAAAATATTTATCCCATTTTTCACCACGAAGAAAGGTGGTTCGGGAATTGGGCTTAGCTTATCAAAGCAGATAATGCGGAAACACAATGGCAATATTACTGTGAACTCAAAAGTGAATGAAGGAACTGAGTTTGTATTACGTTTCCCGGTAATGGAAATTCAACCGGTTTAGTTCTGTTAATTAGCGGCCTTTTCCATTACGCAAAACAAATCCAAACTGGTGTCCGGATTATCGCAAATAAGATAATCATCTAAATTTATGCTTGTTACCAACCCATCATCTTGTTTTTTAAGTTGGTTACGATTTATCCTGTTCATTATATCATATGGAATCCTGAGTATTGAAGCCGGTAATCTGTACTGAAGGTTGAAAACATCAAACCGGGTAATATTTTTCACAGATATCTTATTCTTCTCATAGTAGTCCCAGAGGCGGCCACTTCCGGTGATACCTTTGACATCGACTTTATCAAAAACCTTTGATGCCAAATCCATCATTTGCCGTGCAGTATATTCCCGAATGTGCCATGGATTGCGGGTCAGAGTTTTCTTAATATTAGGTGTAGTTAAAATCGCTTTACCTCCCGGTTTTAATACCCGATAAATTTCCTGAAGAAATGTTTTATCATCCTTGATGTGTTCTATTACCTGAAAGCTTATGACTACATTAAAACTACAATTGGGAAGTGTTTCAAAAGGCGGGAAAACCATTTGTCTGAAATCGAGATTAGGATAAATTACTTTTAACCGCTCTATGATGCCCCCTATTTTATCCACACCAAGATATTTGTCACATTTTTGTGTCATGATTTCAACCCCACGACCTTCTCCACATCCTAATTCCAGGAGATTCCCATTAATATAAGGCTCTGCCAGATGATAGGCCTTAAGCAACCTTTGATGAATGGGATTATCCGACAGGATCTTATCCGAAGCAATTTCCGTAGTGTATGGCGTCATTTTATTCCAGCCTTCGTTGAAATCATCTAATTATTGAAATTGGGAAAATTGCAAAAAGTTGAACTTTTAGGGTCATGATGTTGAATCAAGAGATTGAACTTTGATATTTAAGTTTTCAATTTTAGATAACTCTTTCAATTGACCTTCAACAAATAATTTATCATGGATTTCTGCAGGTTGAATGCCCAATGTATTCAATGGTCCATAATTGACATAATCCTGAAACAGTATACCACCTATCCGTCGTGGATTGATCGCCTTCCTAAATCTAGTCCCGAGTCCCTCATCAATTTCATTATAGCTGTAGGCCAAATAATCCATGGTAAATGTTTCTTTATTAAACCAATAACAAAAAACATCTTCAAAATCTTCACCGCCACCGACTTTTTCAAAAGTGACTTTAACCTTATAATATTGATTTCCTTCGATTTCGATTTCTCCCAAAAACTCTTTTTTCACAGCTTTATCATTAAGAAGATAAGGCAATTGAATAAAATAAAGCACTGAATTTACCGAGCTGGTAAAAGCAGCAGTTCTCTCTGATGAAATGACAACTTTTGTGTCATTCAAATACCTTTGAAATTTAGTCGCATTTATTAATTCATCTTTAATTGTGCCAACCGCGTCCTCTGTAACTCTCGTATATGTAAAAATGGCTCCTTGCCTGGTGAGAGAATAGTGTCGATCACGAAAATCAAATTCGAAGGAAACGTTCTCGTAATTCTTCCCACCGTGTACTTCGATACTGCGTTCAACTATGGCATTAGGATCTGTGAGTGGTTCATCACATGAAGACAGCAAACTGATCAGAACAATACCAAATAAAAATTTTCTCATAGTCAAAATATTTTTTCAGATTCCAGTTAAAACGTCATTCCAAGGACTCGGTTACATCACTATTTTGACATTTGAATTATTTGCGTTGAATCCCGGATTTCTCAATTCTTTCGGTCATCATTTTACCGACAACTAATAATGCATTGGCTGGCCTGAGCAAAACCTCGAAATGTTCGATTTGACCTTGATTATTGAATTTGATTAAGTCAATGCCCTTTATATTAAGATCATCTACTTTGGCAGAAAATTCTAATGCAATATTCTGATTATCAACCCACTCTCTTTGATAGTGAAAATCCATGAGAATTTCAGTTATATTCTTCAGAATAAAGGCAGTAACCATTTTTCCATGTTTAGGCTTCCAAACAAATGGTGAATGAAACTCTACATCGTTCGCCAAAATATCTAGCAGATCAGTCCAGTCTTTGTTTTCAACTATTTGATGCCACCGCAATAGGTTGTTCATCATAAGTTCAATTTAATGAAATCCGGGCAATACCATTACAAATAGTTCATGACTTGTCTTAAAGTATCATAAAATATGCCTCCATCTGGTTTTATTAGAAACAATTTTATCTAACCTAAATTTGAACCAAATTTTTCCATACAAGAAGCTGAATAATGACTCAAAAAATTACAGGTGTTTTGATCCTAAACCTGGGGACTCCAGACAGCCCGGCCGTATCGGACGTCAGAAAGTACCTGCGGGAATTCCTAATGGATAAACGTGTAATTGATATCCCGTTTGTTAAGAGGTGGCTACTTGTGAATTTGATCATTGCCCCATTCCGAGCCCCAAAATCAGCGGTGGAATACAATAAACTTTGGGTAGAAAGAGGTTCGCCCCTCAAATTTTATGGTGAGGATGTTCGTGATTCGCTGCAAAGATCGCTGGGAGAGAATTATAAAGTGGCGCTTGGTATGAGGTATCAAAGCCCTGGCATTCAATCTGCCCTCGATGAATTGAGGCAAGCAAATGTTAGTCAAATTATTGTAATCCCGCTTTTCCCACAATATGCATCGGCTTCAACAGGATCTGTTGTTGACAAGGTAATGGAAATAACCAAGGAATGGCAAGTCATCCCAACCATTAAGTTCATTAATAATTTTGTTGAAGAAGACCTGTTCATTGAAGCCTGGTCTGAGATAGGCGCAAAATACCTCGAGGAAGAATATGACCACTTTGTTTTTAGTTACCACGGCCTGCCTGAAAGACAAATCCTTAAAGCATCAGTTGATAACTATTGCCAACTGGGTGAATGCTGTGCTTCTTATCATAGCCAAAACCAGTATTGTTATAGGGCACAATGTTTCCTGACTACAAAATTGCTTACAGAAAGGCTCGGAATTCCTAAAGGGAAATATATTACAACGTTTCAATCAAGGCTAGGAAAGAATCCTTGGATAAAACCCTATACGGATCATGTTTTAAAAGAGTTAGTCGGTAGCGGGGTCAAAAGGGTTTTGGCTTTTTCTCCAGCCTTTGTAGCTGATTGTCTCGAAACGACCGTTGAGGTAGGCGAAACCTTCAAAGATGAATTCATTGCTGCTGGTGGTGAGAAATGGGTCTTGGTTGATAGTCTTAACGACAATCCAAAATGGATTGAATGCCTTAAAAGCATTGTAGTTCGCGACAGTGCTTGATTCTATGATGCCTGAGATTTTTCTGCGACAACTTCGGATAATTTCTCCACAGCAAAATCAATTTCTTCTGGTTTATTGAACTTACTGAATGAAAATCTGACTGCTCCTCGAAGAGGATCGGTATTCAGGGCTGAAAGGACATGCGAACCGATATTGGAACCACTTGCACAGGCGCTCCCACCTGAAGCTGAAACCCCGTTAATGTCCAGACTAAACAGGAGCATTTCATTTTCTTCTGAGGGAGGTAACGAAATATTTAGGACAGTATAAAGGCTGCTTTCAAGATTTGCAGAGTCTCCATTAAATTGAACTCCATCGATGCGCTCTTTTAATTTTTGAATCATTCTGGCCTTTAGAGATTGGATATATGACTGATGTTGCTCCATATTCTGATATGCCAATTGAAACGCCTTTGCAAGCCCAACAATGCCAGCAACATTTTCAGTACCCCCACGCATGTTGCGTTCCTGGGAACCTCCTTGAATTAAGGGATTAATTCGATGATTGCTATTCAGGTACAAGAACCCGATTCCTTTGGGGCCATGAAATTTATGTGCGGCTCCCACCATGCAATGGAGCTTAAGAACTTGAAGATCATGTTTATAATGGCCAACAGCCTGAACCGTGTCGGAGTGAAATGTAGTATCGTATTCCGAGCAAATTGCTCCAATTTTCTCAATATCATTCAGGTTCCCGATTTCATTATTAGCATGCATTAAGCTCACTAGAGATTGGGGATGTTCTTTTAGAAGCTCTTCAAGATGGGATAAATCTATATGTCCGAGCTTATTAAGATTGACAAAATGTAGACTTGTAATTCCTAATTTTTCAAGCATTTCAAGGGTATGCAACACAGCATGATGCTCTATTCTTGAAGTAATAACATGCTTTATGTTCTTGGTTTCGATAGACGATCTAAGCGCCGTGTTATCGGCCTCAGTCCCTCCTGATGTAAAAAAGATCTCCGACGGAGCGGCATTTAAATATTCCGCAATTGATCTTCTGGATTTTTCAACAGCCGCTTTTGCTTCACGCCCATGATGATGAATTGAAGATGGGTTACCAAAATGATTTATAAGGTAGGGCTTCATCGCCTCAAAGACCTCAGGATCTAGTGGCGTAGTAGCGGCATTATCGAGATAAACTCTCATTTCTCCCATAGATGAATATTTTTAGCCAAAATTAGCAATTTCATTTTATGCAATCTTGCTGATGATGGCCTGGATTTCTGAAATCATCTCAGCTGACAACTTTTCCGCACTTGCTTTATCATGAGATTCCGAAATCACACGGATTATTGGCTCAGTGTTTGACTTTCTCAGGTGAATCCACCCGTCTTCAAAATCAACTTTTAGGCCATCGGTATTATTGATCTCATGTTGAGAATATTTGTCTTTCACTTTTAGGAGCAAGTCATCAACATCAGTTCCAGAAGTCAATTCCAATTTATTTTTTGAAATATGGTATTGAGGATATTGATTTTTTAACTCAGTCATTTTTTTACCTGATTTTGCTAAATGCGAAAGAAATAAAGCTATTCCCACAAGTGCATCCCGACCGTAATGCAATCCGGGATAAATGATTCCACCGTTGCCTTCACCACCAATTACGGCTCCTATTTGCTTCATTTTCTCCACGACGTTTACCTCACCAACGGCGGAGGCTTGATAGTCTACGCCATACCTATTGCAGACATCTTTAAGCGCCCTTGTGGAAGACAGGTTAGAGACAGCGGAACCTTTATTCTTTGCTAAAATATAATCCGCCACGGCTACGAGGGTGTATTCCTCACCGAAGAAAGAGCCGTCTTCACATATCAACACTAACCTGTCAACATCAGGGTCAACCACTATGCCCAAATCATATTTTCCAGCCTTAATGGTTTTTGAAATGGCGCTAAGATTTTCCGGTAGAGGCTCAGGATTGTGATCAAATTGCCCGTTCGGTTCACAGTTTAGGCAAGTTATTTCCTCAATGCCAAATCGTTTCAGAAGTGCGGGAACGGCAATGCCTCCAGTAGAATTTACAGCATCCACGACCACCTTAAAATTCGATTTTCTAATTGTGTCCACCTCAACTTCCGGCAGCATTAAAATCTGATCGATATGCCAATCAATATAACCGTCAGCATTTTGATAACTTCCAATTTTATCAATTGGTGCAAACGCCTGATCCTGCTTTTCACCATAATTGAGAATTTGTTCTCCATCGGTAGCTGATACAAACTCTCCTTTTTGGTTGAGCAACTTAAGGGCATTCCATTCCATAGGATTGTGACTTGCTGTCAGGATAATGCCCCCTCCGGCTTTTTCAGCAACAACTGCCATTTCTACTGTGGGTGTAGTGGAGAGACCCAAATCAATGACATCAAAACCGACACTTTGTAATGTTGATGATACCAGCTTTGAGATTATTTCACCGGAAATTCTTGCATCTCTTCCTATAACAATTTTGGTTGAAGACGAATTATCCCGTACCCATCGACCAAATCCCGTTGAAAATTTTACCACGTCTGGTGGTGTTAGATTAGTACCCTCTCTACCTCCGATTGTTCCTCGAATCCCGGAGATGGACTTGATTAAAACCATCAATTCAATTTAATTTCGGGCAAAGATAGGTTGAAAATGTTCTTTTTGATTCGACCAATATGACCCTAAATTTGCGACTTGAACGAAAAGTGGGTCGATGAGTAAAAAAATCCTAATTGGGGGAATTGCAATTATTGCGTTCGCTTCATTATTCTTTTTTCTTAAAAGTGAAACTGTACCCCCTGAAATTTTGGAAGTAAGCCAGATTGATTCGGTTCAGGTTGAAGCTCCGATACCAACATTGCTTTACGGCTTTCCAATTGATTCTTTTGATATCGTAGCCGAAAAAGTGAAACGAAATCAAAACATTTCAGAAATCCTGTTGTCATATAATATTAGTATGGGTTTGATTGATGAAATCGCTAAGAAATCAAAAAAAGTATTTGATGTAAGAAAATTTAAAGCCAATCAACCATACACTATCATTTGCGAAAAAGATTCTTTGAAAACAGCACGACAATTCATTTACGAGTCAAGCCAATTGGAATATGTTGTATACGACCTTGTTGATTCAATCAGTATTCACAAGTATGAAAAGGAAATTAGACTCCAGGAAAGAGTAGTAACGGGGGTAATAAAAAGTTCATTGTATGAAACGCTGGAGGACACCGGATTTGGTGCAATCCTAACCAATTCATTGGCTGACGTATTTGCATGGCAGGTAGATTTCTTCCGAATCAACAAAGGTGACTTATTCAAAGTCATCTTTGAAGAGCAGGTGGTTGATGATGAAGTGGTGGGTATTGAGAAAATCACCGGGGCCTACTTTGAGCATTATGGGAAACCATACTATGCTGTTTATTTTAATCAGGGTGAAGGAGCCGATTATTTTGATGAGGATGGTAATAGCCTGAGGAAGGCCTTTCTTAAAACGCCTTTGAATTTCACAAGAATAAGTTCAAGGTATTCTGGTAGGCGATTTCATCCGGTCCTAAAAACCTATCGGCCTCACCTTGGAACTGACTACGTAGCCGCCTTGGGCACTCCTATTAGGAGTGTAGGTGAAGGTGTCATCACTGAAGCGACATACAAGAGTAATAATGGGAATTATGTTAAGATCAGGCACAATAGCACTTACTCTACACAATACCTCCACATGTCTAAAATCGCCAGTGGCATTAGGCCGGGAGTGACGGTGAAACAGGGTCAAACAATAGGTTTTGTTGGGAAAACCGGATTAGCGACAGGTCCGCATTTGTGCTTTCGGTTCTGGAAAAATGGCCGGCAGGTGGATGCTATGAAAGTGGAATTACCACCATCTGAACCTATCAGAGATGAATATGCCGCGGCGTACGGACAGCATAGCACCATAATGATCAATAAGCTGGACAATATTAACATTCAAAAACCAACCGAAACCGTGATAGCAAGTATAGGGGGCAAGTAACCCTATCAATATGCTCCGTTGTATTTTCTTACAAACCATTCACATGAAATCAATATTAACAAGATGAAGAATGGCCATTTGAGGTTTATCAAGGGAAGAAAGTTTTCGGTTGAATAGATTGTGCTTTTAGCATCCCTATTCATAAGTTCATTTTGAAGTGTCTCAATGTCACCCGGTCGGTAAAATTTACCCCCACTGTCTTCCGAAAGCTTTCTAAGCATGGAATGATCCGCCGTTAGATCCAAAGCCTCAAATTGTAATTCACTTACCAGAAATTGACCCAAAGCTGATTCGGATCCTCCATTGATTAAAGTGGTAGCTTTAAATTTGTAAATGCCACGTTCCAATCCTTTAACCCGAAATCTTGAATTAGCATTGCTTGTAACAAAACTATAATCAGATGTCTTCCCTTGTTCATCTTCGATAGTCAAGAAAATTTCATCCCCATAAACCCTTTCGTAAATGTCATTGTACACTTCGCCCTCAAAAACAACATCTTCAAAATTTGATAATTCGGTATCTGTGGTGTACACCCTAAAACGCCGTTTGTCGTCTTTGGCACTTAGAAATTGAACCAGTTTTGTTATTAGTTCATCAAAAGCTTCCTGGCTGTCATTTTTCGCAAATTCGGTGGTTCGCCATTGCCAGAAACCCTCGCCAAGCATTACGGCTACTTTCTTCGATCCGGATTCAAATACTGACAGGAGGGGTTTCGTGGTAGTAATACTCCCAACTCGTTGAAACAACAGCACTTCCGCACCTTGCAGAAGTTCTGTTTTCCCGAAAGGAACGGTAACTGGAGGGTAATCAGCAAAAGATGATTGATAATTGTCTGCCTCAATGCTAAAGCGGTTAAACCCCCGGTTGAAAGCTGGCACAACCAGGTCTCGTTGGCTTCTTGACACAGTAATCTGTATAACTCCATTTAATTGGTTGAAGGTGTTGATATTTGTTTGGTTGCCGGCTATAAGCCACAGTGGTGTCTCAGAGTCAAGAAATCTCGTGATAAGAGCGTTTGTCTTATTGTACTTATCAAATGCCTGATGAAATATCACCAAATCATATTTTTCCTCTTTCCAATCATTTAAACCCGGGATATGAATTTCAAGTTCATAATTCTCATTTTTTTCCAAAACCCCGGCAATAGCCTTCATATCAGGATGTGGTGATAGGCCGACAAGAAGAATCTTTTCTTTCCCCTCGATAACCTCGACATAAGCATCCTTGTAATTATTTTTTACGGATGCTTCTCCTTCAAGTGGCAACACTTCGACCCTATAGTGTTGAATTCCACTTTCGGTAGCTTCAAGGTTGAAAGTGACTTGTCTTAACTGATTATTATCTGTAAACTCAATAGCTTCACGGCTTATCTCGGACCCATTTTTCATCACTCTTGCTATTATCTTATTTCGGCCGAACCCTGTATTGGAAATTTCTGCGACTATAGGAAATTTGTTGCCTTGATATGCAAGTTTGTTATTGTAAATCTTTCGAAGACTTATATCCCGCTTTGGAATTGTATCGCCAACTCCAATTGTAAAAATTTGGAACGGATAAGATGCAAATGCCGGTGAGAGACCTTGGTTATAAATTCCATCACTTATCAGTAGAACACCATCCAGGTTTTGGCCCTCAAAATCTGATTGAATGGATTTGAACAGCTCATTAAGGTTAGTCACTTCGACATGCCAAGTTAAAGCCGACAAATCGGTTAAATTGTTATTAAGCGATCTTAAGTAGATATCGTAGTTTTTCAGTTTCATTCCATCAGTAATGGCTGAAATCTCATTTAAAAGATCACTCAATTTAGTGGAGTCAATACCTTGTAATATTGATGCTGAATTGTCAATTGCAAGAACAAACTTTGGGTTCTCCATTGAGTTTAATATTTGCTTCAAAAACGGACCAAGTAAGAAAAATGAGAGCATTGATATTGATATAAATCTTAATAAAGTCAAAATGTGGTTTACAGAATTATTCCAGGGTCCTTTTTTAGAATATAATAGAAATGCAAACCCGGCTCCCAATAAGACGCAAATACCAATAAACCAGGGAGAATATTCAAATAACAACTGTGGAGTTTGCATATGACGTTTATCAACTGAGAATAGTAAATAACTAACCGAAAATTCTCAGGAAATGTTTTACTAATGCTAAGATAACAACTGGTTTCAAAGTTGTGAAGCAAAAGAGGGATTGGTACCCAATCCCTCTTTTCGGGAGGGTGCATTACTTCAGATATTTTTGAGCACTCTTTTTTAAGCTTTCTCTGTCACCAGTAATTGAAGGGTCTGCATAAATATGTTTGGAAAGTGTTCCTATTACCCCCCTGTCAAAACCTAAACGTTCTGCCATATCTTCGCAATAGTGAATTTCTGTAATAAAGACCTCATGATCTATTTTCATTAATTGAATAATATTGAAGAGATATTCGAATTTCTGATCGAACGATAAGGACCCAATATTTTCCAATGGATGTGGATTTTCAATCAAATCATCAACATCCCCCTTAGATAAGCCATTGGCTTTCCCGATCATATAGACCATGTATTTTTCCTTCTCATCAAAGTCATCATCAATTGTTGCCAGGTCAATCAGCATACTTAGATGTGTCTGAATACTCATTGGTCGGTCGGTTAATATTTCTAATTTTTAAATTTCATTACAGCCTCTCTCAGTTTGTCTCTGTTTACAGTGATAGACGGATCGCTGAATATCTGCCTTGATAACCTTCCTATCACGTTTTTGTTAAAACCGAGTTTTACCGCTATTTCCTCACAAAAATTAATTTCACTCAAATATACTTCACTATCGATTTTCATAAGTTGTACAATGTTGTACAAATACTCGAATTTCTCATCGTCAGAGAGCGTAGGGATATATATGGGCTTATCCCGCGCACTTTGCAACATTTCTTTGATCATTCCATCCATATCTTCGCTTGTGACCCCATTTGCTTTGGCGATCATCTTTATAAGATCGCTCTCACTGTCGTCAAATTTCTTGTCAACCATAGCGAGCCTAAGCAATACTTCTAAGTGGTTTTTAATGTCTATAATCTGGTTTTAGTTTTTGTTCTAACTGTTTTGTCTAGTTGAAATTTAAGTCAAAATCGATTTGAATCAAACTCCTTTATTGAATCTCTATAATTTGAATAGGGTTGAAGATAATTGTTTTTAATTTTAAAAACATCTCTATGATGGGATTTCGATTGTTCAACGGAATCACCAAAACATTCTGTTTTAATATCAAAAGAATGTATCCCAATTCAATACTGTTAATTTCGCTGATTAAATTTAACTTATGAGAAGGCCCCGAAGAAATAGGAAATCTGAAGCTATCCGGTCATTGATCAGGGAAAATGAAGTAAAGGTCAATGATCTTATTTATCCAATGTTTCTGTTGGAGGGAAACAATAAAAAGATAGCAGTTGATTCTATGCCTGGGATCTTCAGATGGTCCACAGATTTAGTGCTCAAGGAGATCGAAGAATGTCTTATGCTGGGAATAAATGCGTTTGACATTTTTCCCGTTGTAGAAGAGAAACACAAAGATAAGATGGCCACAAAAAGCCATGACTCCAATTTCTTTTATATAAAGGCACTCGCTGAAATAAAGAAAAAATTCCCTGAAGCGTGTATAATGACTGATGTTGCCATGGATCCTTACAGCTCCGATGGTCATGACGGAATCGTTGAAAATGGTAAAATACTGAACGACGAAACCCTCGAAGTTTTAGGTAAAATGGCCTTGACACAAGCTGAGACAGGCATAGATATCATTGGCCCCTCAGATATGATGGATGGCAGGGTAGGTTATATCAGGGAGCTACTGGATGAAAATGGATTTGTTGAAGTTTCAATCATGTCCTACACTGCTAAGTATGCAAGTGCTTTTTATGGACCATTTCGCGATGCACTTAACTCAGCTCCGAAACATGGGGATAAAAAAACTTATCAAATGGATCCGGCAAATTCACGGGAGGCCTTAATCGAAGCTGAACTTGATGATATGGAAGCAGCTGATTTTCTCATGGTGAAACCTGCACTGGCTTATCTTGATATTATCAGTCTGCTGAGGAGGAATTCAGACTTACCAATAGCGGCATATAACGTAAGTGGTGAATACTCTATGATTAAAGCAGCAGGCTTGAACGGCTGGTTAGATGATCAAAAAGCCCAATTAGAGACATTGTTATCGATTAAACGAGCTGGAGCAGATATTATTCTTACCTATTTTGCCAAAGAATTTGCTTTACTGAAAATGAAAGAAGGTAAAAATTAGTAATTGACACTGGAAGAAACAATTATGAAGGGCCTACTAGTAATAAACGAAAATCATGTCCGAACCAACAAACAATAACGCCAATAGTAGCGAGCAAGCTTCCGTTTCAGAATTTAATACAAGTAGGCGTATTTTGATGGGTCCTGGACCCAGCGACGTCCATCCGAGGGTTCTGAAGGCCATGTCCACTCCACTCATTGGACATCTCGATCCTGAATTCTTGATGATTATGGATGATATCAAAAAAATGGTGCAGCGTTGTTTTCAAACGAAAAATGATCTCACCTTTGTTGTATCTGCACCTGGAAGCGCCGGTATGGAAACAAGTCTGGTTAACCTGCTGGAGCCAGGAGACGAAGCCTTAATATGCATTCATGGTGTCTTTGGGAACCGACTCGCCGACGTCGCTGAGCGATGTGGCGCAACAGTTATTAAAGTCGAGTCTCCCTGGGGAGAATCAATCGATCCAAATCAGGTAAAGGATGCTCTCCAGAAATGCTCTCCCAAAATTGTTGCGATTGTTCATGCAGAAACTTCAACGGGAGTCTTGCAGCCACTTGATGAAATAGGGAAAATGACCCGTGATGCCGGAGCTTTATTTGTAGTAGATGCCGTTACCTCTTTTTGCGGAACTGAATTGAAAGTCGATGAATGGGGCATTGATGCTATCTATTCGGGCTCCCAGAAATGTTTAAGTGCGCCTCCTGGATTATCACCGGTTTCTTTTAGTGATAGAGCTGTTCATGCAATGGAACAAAGGAAAACAAAGGTGCAGAGCTGGTTTCTTGACCTTTCGATGGTTAGGAATTACTGGAGTGGTGCCAAACGGGCTTATCACCATACTGCTCCGGTTTCAGCAATGTTTGCCATGAGGGAAGCGTTAAGAATAGTACTTGAAGAAGGATTGGAAAATAGATTTGAGAGACATTGGACCAATCACTATCTCTTAATGGAAGGAATTGAAGAACTGGGATTTAAAATGCTGGTCAAAGAAGGTTTTCGACTACCCATGTTAAATTCCGTATTACTACCAGAAGGTTTGGATGAAGCGTCAATTAGGTCAATCCTTTTAAATGAATATGATATTGAAGTTGGAGCAGGTTTAGGCGCTCTTGCGGGAAAAATATGGAGGATTGGACTTATGGGTGAGAGTTCGTCTCCCAATCACATCAATATGCTTTTATCCGCTTTAAAAGAAATAACTAACAGATGATCAAAAAGGCATTCAACGGATTTTTATTACTGGCCATCATGACCATATACATTGGAAGTGATTTTGTACGGCTTGTTAATGACGACCAATCGAGGTTTTGTTACGTCTATGGAACCATAGCTGTAGTTGATGACCCAAGAAGGGCGCATTTCAGGGTCTTTGTGGAAGAAACAGAAGGTCTTGCCGATCTTATAATCTTCAAGGAAGAAATCCGGTTGTACGCTGATAGACAAGGCATTTGGCATTTTGGTGAAAATCCGGGTTTGGCAGACTATGTGATCTATTTAGAAGACAATAAATTCCTGGCGGATTTCAGCATTTTCTACACAGATATTGAATCTTTCGCTCGTTGTCAATAGATGGATTACCTTGAACTCCAATTTACCCTTCCCGAGGAATTCAGAGACATTTTAATTGCTGAGCTTTCAGAGAAAGGATACGATACATTTCTTGAAACCGAAGACGGTTTTAATACTTATAAAGACAAGTTAAATTTCAACGTTGATATAGTTGAAGACGTCATTGCTCAATACAGTGAAATGTGTTCTATTCAATATGGAATGACCACTATTCCTGATAAAAACTGGAATGAGGAGTGGGAAAAAAACTTTGAACCCATCGTTGTTGAGGGTAAATGTCTGGTTAGAGCTCCCTTCCATTCTATAAAAAAGAAGTATCCCCTTGAAATCTTAATCGACCCAAAAATGGCTTTTGGTACGGGGCACCATGCAACTACCTACTTGATGCTACAGGAAATGATGAAACTTGATTTTGCAGGAAAGACTGTGATTGACCTTGGTAGTGGGACAGGGATCCTGGCAATTGCTGCTAAAAAATTAGGGGCAGGAAGAGTGACTGCAACCGATATCAATGATTGGAGCATTAACAACAGCCAAAACAACTTTAATATTAATGGAATTCAAGATATAGAGTTGTTATGCGGTGAAATCAAAGAATTGCAAATAAAAAGAAAGTACGATTTGGTAATGGCCAATATCAACCGAAATGTCTTGCTTGATGAGATTCCTTTTTATGTCACAATAATGGAAAAGAGTGCCATAATGCTGCTTTCAGGTTTTTATGAAGTTGATGAATATTTGATTTCAGAAAAAGTTTCATCGATGGGAATGTCAGTAAAAGCCATGGCTCTTAAAAACGATTGGGTCATTTTAGTATGCTCTTTGAATTCGAAGCATTCATGAAATAAAAAAACCCCTCTAAAGTTATATAGAGTGAATTTATCTAAATTTGTTTGAGGTCAGGAACTCATTCTTTAATGAAATTAATCCGGATATTCTTCATATTGACCTGTTTACAGCCCTCGCTGCTGAAGGCACAGTACTTTGAAATTGATTTTGACCCGGATGAATTTGGAATTGATATTGCTAATGGTCTTGAATTAATCCAAACAGAATCAGCAAAGAAACTTGCCTATGATTTCAAGGCACTTTGGCTGGGAAGTAGGATCACTAACGCCCAGAAGGATACCATTATCCTAATTACCCAAAAAATGAGGGAAAGGCGATTGCGAACCCGACCCTTTTTTGAATATTTCTTTACTTATATAGTTTATGCTATCAATAACACCGGGTTGGAATCCAGGGATTATTCCAAGTTACTCGAAGCCAGTTTGGCGGCTACTAACTCATACAGCACAAAGAAACTTTCGGATTTATTTCTAACACTTAATCATATATTCGCCCGGGGACGTCTTTATTCAAGCAATTATTACACGGTTGATATCACAGAAGGAGCAATTAGCTTCGATTATATTGCCCCAATAGATCTTCCACCTCCAATTGCAGAGGATCTTATTGCTGAAGAAGATGAATTCCTTGATGACGATTGGGGACAAGAGACGGATGATGGATGGGGGACAGATACCTCGGAATCGGATGATGATTGGGCAACAAATGAAGACGATAGTTGGGTAACTACCGATAATTGGGACACCTATGACAACACTGATAGTGCTAACGACAGCGGATGGGATGCATGGGATAACAATGAAGATGATGGAACGGACACTTGGGAAGCGGAACCCCAACAGCCTGTGCGCCAGATAATTGAACCTGTCACTACTGTAAGGACAATTAATAACCAGCAACCAATATTATCAGGCCCGATCATTCGATTTGCAAATGCGTCATTTCTGATGGTTACACCGTATGATTCGGTATCTATAGAAAACACTTCCGGTGAGCTCAGTACTGATACCAAAACCTTTGTGGGTAATGGAGGAGTTTTCCATTGGCCAAAAGGCATTAAGAATACAGAGGAGGTCTCAGCAGAATTTTCAGATTATAATTTTCAAATAGATGTGCCTTACATCAATGCGAAAGAGTCGAATTTGACCTATCCGTCTCTAACCAGTGATTCCGTTAAGGGTGATTTCGTCTTTAAGAGCACCAGGCGAACACCTCTTGACCCTCGCAGGTATCCTCAATTTCGATCATATGAGAGCGAGATCCAATTGACATTGCAAGCGGAGGACCTTCGTTATCAAGGAGGTCTGTCCATAATGGGTTCGGAGTTGTATGGAGCTAACTATTGGGATGATTACTCAACCATTATTGTCGATGATAATAAAGGTCAGTCTTTCAAGGCCATCTCAACGAATTTCATTTTTCTTGATTCCCTCATTAGAGCAAAAAATACCCAAATAGCGATTTATCACGACGGTGATTCAATTTCACATCCAATTGTACGCTTTGATTATGAGCCTTCAAAAAAACTGATGACATTATTGAAAGAAGATGGCGGTTACAAACATACCCAATATTATTCGAGTTTTTTCCGCATGAATTTTAATGCCGATATGGTTCGTTGGGATCTGAATTCGGATAGTATTGATGTCTCTGTACTCCTGGCACGACATCGAGTCCCCGCGGTCTTTGAATCTGATGAATACTTCAACGAAGAACGTTATGCCAAGTACTCCGGACTTTGGGGATTCCATCCCGTCACAATGGTTGTGAATTTTGCCCGAATATACCATACCACTGAATTCTACCTTTCCGAATTAATGATCGAATACAAAATTGATCCCAAATTTGCTGAGGTAGCAATGATTTATCTTGAGCAAAATAGTTTTATAGACTTTGATGAAAAAACAAAAGGGATTAAGGTATTGCTAAAAGCCTTTCATTATAATCTCTCCAACTGGAAACGAAAGGACTATGATAATATTCTAATTTCTTCTATTTCTGAAAAAGCGGTAAACGCTACTTTCAAACTGGATAGTAGTGAAATGGTTGTGCGTGGGGTAGAGAAGATATACGTCACACCGGAACTTGATGTATTTATAGAGCCAGATAGTGGCTATCTCAAGCTTCAGCAAAATCGATCTTTTGAATTTGATGGATCGGTCACCGCTGGGGATTTTGTATACAAGGGCAAAGACTTCCAGTTCAGCTACCAGGATTTTCTTATTAATATGCCGGCGATTGACTCCATCAGGATCCAGGTTAATTTCCATGACTCAACCAATAATATTGGAGATGAGAAAGTGGGTCTTCATAACCATATTTCAGAGACTTCAGGGACATTATACATTAATTCACCGAACAATAAAGCAGGATTAAAAAGGACTGTTCAATTCCCCTATTTCGTAACTACTTCTCAAGCTGTTGTTTACTTTGACGATCCCAATGTTCTTGAGGGTGCGTATGACAAATCCATTCGTTTTGTAATTCCACCGATGCAAATGGATAGCCTGGTCAAGGACGACTATTCCAAGATCAGTTTCCCTGGAACTTTTATGGCTGGTGGAATTCTACCACCTTTTCAGGACACACTCCAAATTCTTCCAGATAAGTCAATGGGATTTCGGCATAATGTTCCGCCTGAAGGATATGCGCTCTATGAAGGAAGCGGGAAATTGTACAATGAAGTTCATCTTGATGGCAATGGTTTAAGATCTAATGGTCATCTGCAATATATCTCCACAACCATTCAATCTGATGACTTCGTCTTTTATATGGATTCAGTAACTGCTATTGGCAATGAGGGCGAAATTGTAGCAGGGACTTTTGAAGGAGGTTCTTATCCTCAGGCAACCATTGGACACTTTAAAATGAAGTGGTTACCACAAAAGGACAGTATGTACATCGCTAACAGGCGAGAGCCATTCCAGTTTTATAATTCAACGGCACAATTAGACGGCGAGGCAAACATTACTGCTAGTGGCATGTTTGGTAGCGGCCAATTAACCACTCGAGGTTCAATATCCCAATCGGATGAACTGACATTCAGGGAAAATGATTACTCTGCATGGCATGCAGATTTCAAGATACTCACTGACGTCCCTGATAAACCAGCCATGGAAGGCGACGACATTAGTCTAAATTTTGATCTTATTGCCAATGTTGCAGATATCCACCCGGAGCAGGCTGGTGTAGCTGCAATTGGCTTTCCCTATGCTCAAATGAAAACTTCAATAACAAATGCAGTCTGGGATTTAACGGCACAAACCATCTCAATGACAAAGCCAGAAACGGTTCCAATTGAAAATTCTTATTTCTATACAACCCGTAAAGATCTCGATTCACTTGCATTCAATGCTTCTTCGGCAACCTATGATATCAATACTTTTAATCTCGATATTAAGGGAATCCCATGGATCATCGTTGCGGATGCCAAAATTATCCCTGAAGGTCATCGAACAACTATTCTTGAAAACGCGACGCTTCAACCATTTGCAAATGCTGAGATCATAATTGATACCCTGAATGAATATCACTACCTCGATCAGGGTCACATCACAATACTTTCAAGAAATAAATTTGAAGGAAATGCACAATATAAGGTTCCGATCAATAGCGATACATTCTCGATCCAATTCAATGAATTTAACCTGGTTCAGGTTCCAATAGGAAAAAAAGGATTCAAAACCATGACCGTTTCCGGGGGAGTTGTTCCGGAAGATGAACCTATCTTGATTTCACCAGGTATACTTTATAAAGGCAGTGCGTTGATGTTTGCTGATCGACCGACACTCGAATTGAAGGGCTTCGTAAAACTTGATCTTAAAAAGCCTCCCAATTATCGCTATTGGATCATTCATGACCATAACCCTGAAGAGGACGAGGTGATCTTTGATTTCGAAACAAGCCAGACTGAACAATTTGAACCACTGACGGCGGGTTTGTTTTATAAAAACGATCTATTAGAGATTTATCCTTCATTTTTAGACCATAAGATTAACGATCCAGATGATCCGTTTTTTGAAGCCAAAGGCCTTATTAAATATGATACACTTTTAAAAGCATTCAAAATAGAAGAAATCCTTAAGGAAACAGGTGAGAGCTATGCAGGCAGAACGTTTATCTACGACGAAAACAATCAGACAATGATATTTGAAGGCCCTGTGCAATTCCTTCACAATGAAAAGTTCCTGAGGTTAGAGGCTTCTGCCATTGGTTCTGCAAATATTGATTCATCGCGATATGACATTGATGCATTCATGGTATTTGACATGGATTTACATCCGGATGTTGTTAATGCTATGAACAGCGATGTCATCGATATCATTGAAAGAATTGGTGCGTTGGAGGCACACAATATCGAACTCGAGGTTTTGATGAATCTGGCAAATCTCACGAATGACGAGACTGCCAAGAGTTATGAAAGTGCATCCCTGGCTGATTATGTGGAATTGGTGAATGTTGCGCCTCTTGTTTTAGGAAAAACAATGGCCTTTTCAAATGTTAAAATGTCATGGTCACAACGGAACCAAGCCTGGTATAATACCTCAAAGCTTGGGCTTTCAAATATTATGACGACAGATATCAATGCCAAGGTTGACGGTTTCATCGAGATCAAGAATGATCGCAATCTTGGACAAATTATCAAAATGTTTGTAATGATTGCGCCTTCAACCTGGTACTTTTTCCATTATGAAGATTCACAGCTTGAGATGTTCAGTTCAAATCCGGATTTCAATACAGCTGTTACTGCTCGTTCAAATATTGATAAAGCAGGTTTCGGACAATTTGCTACACTTATTGGTGACGAAATTGCGACCCTGGAGTTTATTAATAAATTCAGGGAACGTTATTTTGGGATTGACGAGCCTTTTGATCTGCAAATGCCAATGGATACATTCGTTGAAGATGAAGAATTTGATACTATTCTTAAAGAAGATGATGATGACGGTTTTTAATTCTCCTTCAATTCAAGAATCCTGAATTCAACCCGTCTGTTTATTCGCTTTCCCTCCTCAGTTTGATTATCAGCCACGGGAAGGGATTCACCATAACCTTTGAAACTCAACCTGTCTTCATTCAAATAAGGCAACAGGTAATCAAAAACCTCTTTAGCTCTTTTTTCAGACAAATCCTGATTATACTTCTCAACACCCTCATTGTCCGTATGTCCTGAGATTTCAATGCGCATTCCAGGATATTCATTCATCAAATTTATTAGCCTGTCGAGTTCATAATGTGACTCATATTTTAGATTGAATCTGGCTGTTTCAAAGAAAATATTATTTAACCTTATGGTCGATCCCACCTTTATAGGGCCAAGAAATAAATCACGTTCAATTTCATTGTAGCTATCCATTCCCAATGCATCGATGTTCTCGCTAATCGAATAAAATCCTTGTTTCTGGGCCAGAAAACTGTAACTTTCTCCAACGGGCAAAACGATCCTATAACTTCCATTGGCTGGGTCGGATGTCGCTTCTCCAAGGAATCGACCATTAAAAAGGTCGTAATAATTGATTGTTGCTGCCACTCCCTCATTTGTCATTGCATCAATTACCTTCCCTCTTATCAGGATGACCGGACGTGGTCGTTGACTTTGGTGCAACTTAATTTTAAAGATATCAATATCGCCGACTGAATTCTCATTGGAAGTTAAATAAGCGTAATCACCCTTGGCAGGAATTGACAAGTTGGCATCCCAGCTTTTGGTATTGATATCAGGGCCAAGATTTTCCGGTTCAGACCAAAACGTCCAAGTATCATCCAGTCTTCGGGAGACATATATGTCAGCACTTCCATATCCCGGATGGCCAAAAGAAGCAAAGTACAAGGTTGAGTTATCGGCGGCTATAAAAGGTGTAAAATCATTAGCGAAGGAATTGATATTATCTCCCATATTCACGGGTACTGACCAACCTTCCTCTTCTCGAAAAGATACTAAGAGATCCATACCACCTATGCCTTTGCCATTATCAATAGACATCACTAAGGCCTGCCGATCTGGGGATAAGCAGAAATCAACATATTGACTGATGTTCTGAAAACCTGATATACGGACTTCTTTGGGGACTTCCCATCCTGTCTCATTTTTATTGGCCATCGAAAGACCTGGGCCTGCCGATGTCCCGTCTTCGTTGTAGGTATTTGCTAAAAGAAGTGTATTACGATCCGGTGCTACTGAGATTACAAAGTTGCTCCCATTATTATTCAAGGGATTTCCCATTCTTGAGAGTCTGCTCCACTCACCATTTTCATCAAGGGAAGACCTCCATATATCATCTTTTTTCATCTGCCCCATATTTCCGGGATGTCCATTTCTTACAACATACATTTCACTCCCGTCAGGGGAAATCATCACTCCGTTCTCTGCAAATATCGAATTGATTTGCGGACCAAGGTTTTCCTTTTCAAAACCATGCGAGGTAGTCGCCAAATTGATTACTACCTCTGGTTGATAAATTTCTAAATAGTCTATGTACATGGAAACTCCTGGTTCTACAGAAAAACCGATTTCTGTTCCAAAGAAATTCATGAACATTGAAGAATTCAGGAAATGGCCGTTGACTTCTAAAGCAATTTCAATTCCTTTTTTGATGATTTTAAGAATCAATGGTTGACCAGATTGAAACAAGCCATTTGGCAACTTTTGCTTTCCAAAGATTTCGAAAAAATTACCCTCCTTATTGGAGACAACATTGTAAGAACTGTCTGCAAAGATGTTGAAAGAGAAAAAAGAAATATTCCCTAGCGCTCCCCATGACAGACCAAAGTTCCCACTTCCATTCAAATGTGAGAGAGATGTAACAATGGTAAAATCCTCATTGGGATTAATATAGTGATCGATCAGATTGAGTAGGGCCCGATTGGATTTATTGTTAATCTTCAAATTTCCTTCAGCAATCGTGCTTTCTCCTATGTTGTTAGAGAAAACTGACCAACCATTGATGTTATCATCAAAATTTTCCCTGAATTCGAGAGGCTGGGCCGAAGTCAGGGTATTGAAGATAATAAAAGTTACTGTGGGTATGATCCTTACGGACTCCATAGCTCAAGTCGAAATCTCAAAAGATCTTCTCGAAACTCGCAATTGTAGAATTAATTTCCCTGATCCACCAACTCACCATTTTGGTAAGTATATTCTATGGTTACATTCCCTTGTTGGTCATACCATTTGGCTTCGCCATCCAGGACTCCATTCGTGTAATTGCTTTGTTCCTGGACATTTCCGTTTGCATAGAATTTCTTTACAGGGCCATGTATAATATCATTACTATAACTCACTTCTTCTACAACCCTTCCCCTTTCAAATCTTTTGAATAACCCATTTTTTAAGCCGTTGTTGAAAATTGCATTCTCCGTAATGTTGCCACGATTGTCAATTGAAAGATAGGCCCCATGTAGTTTCCCATTAAAATAATTGGCCATTAGCTTCACTGTACCGTTCGGATAATATTCAATCCAATACCCATGGCGTTGCCCGTTCAGATAATCACCAGCCTGTAGTACATCCCCCTCTGTTCCTTTCTGAACAACTCTTTCCAGACCAGGTTTATCAGTATATGCTATTCTTTCCGCACCTACCGGAATATCTGCATAAGCATCGACATTTTCAATTTTTGCAACCTCTGATTGTTCACAGGATGAAATGATAATTGTGATAAACACAAACAGTGATTTTTTCATTTGATTTAATTTTTAATGATAGTGTATACGGATCAAAATTAAAAAGAATCGATTTTATTAACCAATTGCTGGTCGTGCAGTCAACTCCAAAATTCATGATTTCAGCCCTCTTCAGCACCATTTTTCCCAAAAAATCGGATAATCATTTCGGATCCAATGTGAAGTACAACGCCAAACAATGCCCAAAAGATAATTCTTGCCCGCCTCAAAAGGCCAGCAGTTAAACCAAGAGCTTCACCCAGCCCAATAAGTACAAAACCATAGCTGATACTGTATTCATTAACCCCCATCCCCTGAGGAACAAAAAACCCAAGGCTTACGCTCATAAAAAGGGCTCCGGATACAGTCATGACTTCAACAAAAGTCGGATTCATCCCGAACACCAGGAAAATGACGTATATCTCCAAAAGTGTGAAAATTCTTGAGGCCATTTTAAAACCAAAGCTTACAATAAATCTTCTTTTTGAAAGTCGTTCGTGACGGTACTCCTCAAGAAATTTCAACTTCTTTAAAATGAAGCCAGACACTTCAGTCGGGGCATTTGAAACGGTGACCCATATCGCCAAAAGGGAATACACAAAAAATGCAATCGCCGTGACCAGTACAATGCCATAAATCTCTGGACCAAGTGGGGCGATGAACAATAGGGCAAATGCTGATAAGGAGCTGTACATTGTCCCGGAAAGCATGTGGAGGAGTCTGTCTTGAATGATTGCTCGGGTAGCAAAATCAATTTCAAGCCATCGGGTGAAATGCTTCACTTTATATGGTTCTCCCCCTAGTCCGGCCAACGGAATGATCGCATTGTAACCATTGCCCGTTAGTTGGTTGAACATCGTATGAAAAAATGGCACCCTGAAATGTGTAAGATTATAAATGCTCAAGGTATCCATTAGCATCCATGGAATAGCTGCAAGGAACACAAAGAAAATTTTTGTGCCAACAGATTTGAGCGCATCTCCAATTGTGCTAACATCGAGGCGGTATATTAGGAAACCGAGGATTACCAGCCCAAGGATGTAAAAAATTAGTGTCTTGTATTTATGCTTAAAAAAGCTCTTCATGTAAAGACAGGCCTCATAGAATGTCTTTGAAGACCAATTCCCTAAGGTCTTTCAAATCAGGATGAAAATCCATTTCCCGCCAGTCAGATTTATCAATTTCTACTGTGCTTACAGTTATCCCCTCTTTCACCAGCTCATTGAAAATTACCAGCCAATATTTGTTGATGTTAGCCTCTTCTTTGATCATCTTGATAACTTTCTTTGTGAAGAGTTTCCTTGTTCTCTTGCCTCTTACAATAGCAAGGCCAACCGATTCAGCGTCCGTCTTATTTATTGGAATTTCTTTATGGACTTTCTTTACCAGTTTATCTTCCTGGAAAGTAACCTTCATGTCATCCTCATCATAATGATCCTTGTAATCTATGGTAATGGCAATTCCATCTTCCGGTGCTCCATTCTGGATTGTTTGATAAATACCCTTTTTGTAGACGTTATCTCCGTTGGTGATAAAGAAGTCCTTATTAGGCAATAGCGTGTAGGCAAAATATAAGGAGAAAAGGTTATTTGAAGTTTCATAAAATGGGTTGTACACCGTCTTAATCTTGATTTTGTCTTTGTACTCCAGAATTTTGGCTTCAATCTGCTCTTTTTTATAGCCTGTTAAGATTACGATGTCGTCAATTATTCCACTGTCAATTGCGTTATTAAGCTGTCGTTCAAGTAAGGTTGTTCCATCTCCCAAATCCAGTAAAGACTTGGGTGTATTTTTAGTCAGTGGCAATAACCGGGATCCTGTTCCGGCAGCAAGAATGAATAGTCTCATATCAATCAGTGTGTTCTTTAAGTTGTTTTAATAATTCTGTTGATTCTTCTTCCGTGAAACCCATTGGTTTTGAAATATCGCATAGGCCCGGCCAATATATATCCATAAACTCGCGACCCATAAAATTTACTTCTTTTAAGTAGCGTGGGAAGACATGAAAATGGACTTCAGGGTCAACCATCATCAACATTTTGTAATTGATTTTTTCGAATTTCAGGAATACCCGGAGCTTGGTTTCTATATCTGAAATAACTTTTTTCAATTCAACAAAAGCTTCCGTGCTTAAATCACCGAAATTCGTGTCTTCCGATTTGGAGATTACCACCATGCTGCCAAAGGTTATTTGTTGCGGTCTTAAAACCAGATACCAATGTTCGTATTCCTGAATTAGGGACATTGGATAACCAAATTTATTTAAAGTATTCTCTAACATTTACCTTCTCTTAATTAAAGTATTTTCTGAACCACAACTCCAGATTAACCATCATCCAGATTTTCAGACCATAATTGTGCTCTTTGAATAAATCCTTATTAGACAGCATTTTTTCAAGACTCGCAGTATTGTATAGTCCGCGGGAAGTGGCAGAGCCATCTAAAAGGACATCCTTAGCCAGCTTATGAAATTCTCCTCCAAGCCATTGATGCACCGGTACTGGAAAGCCGACTTTTTTTCGCCACGTAATATTATCCGTCAATTCTCTTTCGAAGGCTTTCTTTAGGATATACTTTGGGATATCATGCGTCTCACTAATCTGATCAGCATTCAGTGTTGCCGCTTGCAACATGGATTTCCATTTGAGTTTATACTCAAAAGGTATAGTCATAGCAAATTCTACGAGCCGGTGGTCAACAAATGGTACACGGCCTTCTACGGATGTAGCCATTGTTGACATATCCAATCTATGCAGCAACCCAACAATGTGGAGCTTTTCAAAAATCCACATGTATTTGTCATATTGGTCAAGGCCATCCAAACGGTCGTATTGCTTACTTAATAAGCTCCTGTTAAAGCTATCTTCTTTCAAGTCATTGATAGCCCCAGGGGAAAGGAATTTCTGTTTCTCTTCCCAATTAATATATTGATATAAATGCAAGAAATGGTCGAGCTCACTTTCAAACGATTGGTCACCATATTTCTTTCTGAGATTGTCCTTTAACAAACCTGACACCTCTTTTCCGTTCAACTGATCTGCTTTTTTAAGTTTGTTCAGCCTCTGATAATCGTAAGGGCTTCTAAAAATGCGGCCATAGCCACCAAATATTTCGTCGGCACCCTCTCCGGAAAGAACAACGGTGATATACTTTTTCAGTTCAGCAGACATTACATGTAGGGCGGGCTCATTGGGAACACTAAGGGGTGAATCCTTAAATCCAATTAGCCGCTGCATTTCGTCAATGTAATTTCCCGATGTCAATGTGAGCTCATGGTGATCAGTTTTGTAGAGGTTCGCCACTTCTTTGGCATAACTGAATTCATTAAATCCATCCTCTTCGAAGCCAATTGTAAATGTTTTTATGGGCTCTTTTGAAATTTGAGACATCAGGGCAACCACTATGCTGGAATCAAGACCACCACTCAAATAGGCCCCGAACGGAACATCGGAAATCATACGGTATTTTACGGCAGAAGTCAGCAGTTCCCGTATTTTGACAACGTAATATTCTTCTCCTAAATCCTGTTTTTCGCCATTAATGGGTAGGTCATAGTACTGCTTCAGTTGTGCTATGCCTTCCTCAATTTGAAGGTAATGACCAGGAGGAAGGGATTTGATATTATTAAAAAGTGTCTGTTCGCCAATCGGATACCGGTAACTCAGATAGCTTGATATCCCATCAAGGTTGTAGTCATATTTGAATCCCGGATATTGTAAAATGGCCTTAATCTCTGAACCAAAAAGAAGCTTACCCTCAAATTCTGTATAGTATAATGGCTTGATGCCAATTCTGTCCCGTACAATAAATGTTCGGTCTGATTTATTTTCATGGATTGCCATTGCAAACATTCCATTAAAATCCTGTAAACAATCAATACCACGTTCCTTAAAAGCATGAATGATAACTTCAGTATCAGTATGAGAATGATATTGATAGCCTCCTCCAAGTGAGTTTTTGATCTCTTCAAAATTGTATATCTCTCCATTAAATGTGATTACATAATTCTCATCAATATCGGTCATTGGTTGTTTTCCAGCATCTGACAGATCGATAATGCTCAGCCGACGATGACCAAATGCGATATCATCATTAATGAAGTAGCCGAAACCGTCAGGTCCGCGATGAGCCAAAACCGTGGTCATCTGAGATAAAACCACATCAGGTATTTTCGACTTATTTTGAAGATTTATTACTCCTGCTATTCCGCACATTTGGTGGGTATATCAATCAGGTTGCGAAATTAACCATATATAGTGCATTCGACATTCCTTTAAATGAAAGCTTATAGGTTTTATCTTTGTATCCCCCATAAAAAACTCTGTGTAACTTGTCCGAACAAGATTCTAAAATGACTGAATGCAAAACTAAGGCAATCATATTTGCGCACTACCCCAATTCTCTTCATAAACTCTGGGGTATGACACTGACAGAGAAATTACTCCGACAGTTATCGGCGCTAAAAGTCGCGGAAGCAATTGTTGTTTCACCGGATGGCCATAGAGTAGAAGAATCTCTAAGGAAGGATTTTAAAAAATGGCATAATATCAGTGTGAAGTCTGAGGAGTTTGATGGAAGTGAAGTAACCACACTTAAATCATTGGCAAAGGAATGGGAGGGTGGAGTTGTTGTTTTGCAGGGAAATACGATCGTAGATGGTCGCGTACTGGAATTGCTGATTAATAGAGCAAAAGAGGGAAAATTCTGTCAGATAAAAACGGCTGAAAACAAGCCCTATGCTTTTAGTATCAATGGTGAACAACTCAAAGAAAATACCGATCAAACGATAGATACTTTGAAAGATTTTTTGGCATCTCGTGAACGGGAAATCATTCTAACTTCGGAAATGGACTCTTATATAGGTAGCATGCGACGCCGTATGGAACCTTTCCTTTTCAGTATTGATGATTCAGAATCGTTGAAAAAAGCTGAAAAGATAGCTTTTATATCTATTTATAAAGGAGCAACCGATTTCATCACCAAATATGCGTGGCCACTCCCTACCAGGCTAATGGTTCACCTTATTAGCCCCACAGGCATAACACCAAACCAAATTACTTACATAAGTATGGTGTTGTCATTTGGAGCCATTCCTTTCTTTTTTATGGGTTGGTTTTGGCCTGCCTGGATCATGGGAATTGTTATGAGTTTCCTTGATACACTGGATGGCAAGTTGGCGAGACTGACTCTAAGGACAAGTGAAGCAGGGCATTGGCTGGATAATGCTTCTGATACAATCTATTTGTGGCTTTGGTACCTCGGCATTGGCTGGTATTTTTCAGAAAATCTCTTTGACTTCACTGATATCAATACTCAGGCCAGCTGGGCTTTGGTTGGCTTTTTTACAATTGATAAGATAATTACAGGATTGTTTAAAAAACTCTTTGGGGCTCAGCTCCATGACTTCGGTCCGATTGACTATCATGCCCGAATCTTTATAGCCCGGAGGAATCCTTTTTTAGTCGTGCTTTTGGTTGGCTTGATAATAGGGCAACCCGAATTCGGCCTATATGCGATGGCCATTTGGCAAACAGCCACCTTTGCTTTTCACATGATGCGATTTATTTACCTGCCGTTAAGTGGTCAGAAACATCAGGTGAATTCGTGATAGATTACCTCCCTTATGCAATTAGAGCTGTAGCCAATTAACCAATATGTTTTTACCTCTACATTTGCGCACTGAATGAATGACCTCCTTTTAAAGGCAATCCGGATATTGATGGGCAGGGGCGTTGTAGCGGTTTTTTCGCTACTATTCACAATTTATTTTGCCTATGAATTACCGAAAGTGATTTTTGGGTTAATCGCAGTACATACCATGTCGGTAAGCTTTTCAAAAGTTTTCACTGATCTGGGATTGTACTATTGCGTACTTAGAAATGCCCCACCATTGTTACAGGAAGGCCAAAATCAAAAAGCCGTTGATGAATTCATCGCACCGGGAACATTGATCCGAACACTGTTAGCAATAACACTTACAATTATTTACGTCAGTGTGGGTTTCATTTATAGCGGGGAATTGCAATCAAACTTCAAGGAAATAGATATTTTATTTATCCTCCCGTTTGTCGGCCTCCATCTGTTGGTACAGAATGAACTGTACATTTTATCGCCATTGTTCCTTTCGTTGGAACGGTTCGGGACGGATTCTTTTCTGGATTCTTTCGGGGTCTTTTTAGAGCAGGTATTTGCTGTCATTTTTTATCTGCTTTATGGGATCAATTTTTACTTCGTAGGAATCGTGATTGGCAAGGGCGTGAATCTGATAATCATAATGATACTCCTGAAAAAGACGCTTGTGCTCTTTGCTATCAGACCGATTATTTTTATAAGAGGTATTCGTTTGCTTAGGTCATACATTGCATTTTACGTCCGCCAGTTTTTCCGTCTCGGAATGAAGCAATTTGATCAACTAATGATTGCATTGATATTACCAATAGAACAATTGGCGAATTACGAGTTGGCCAGAAAAGGTTCTAACTGGCTCAAACATGTTATCAAGGCATTTGGACTTCCGCTTACTGTGAAATTTTCTAAGTCAACCAATGCTAAAGAAAGGAGAAAATATGCCAATACCTATTTCATTTATACCCTACCAATCCCGATCATTTTAGCTTGCCTGAGTCCCTGGATAATGGAATTATTGGGTGGTGAAAAATATGCGGAAAGTTGGTACATTCTCTGTATTCTCTATACTTCATTTGCCCTTTATTCTATTTCAAATTTTCAATTTTCAGTAATTGCTATTTATGCAAAAAATACTGAATCACTCTGGCTGGACGTTATTGCGGGTGTTATTGGTTTAATATCTGCCTTGATCCTCATTATTGCCTTCAGGGAATATGGTATGGCTTGGGGACAGTTACTCACCTACCTGACGCTTAGTATAGCTGGCTATCGGATCACAAGAAAATACATGAACAGTGTAGATGCGGAAGTGAAACAATCTGAAATTTCTTCAAATGCCAACTAAATACGATGCCATAATAATAGGGAGTGGGTTTGGCGGATGCATGACTGCATATAAGTTGATTGGCTCAGGATTGAAAGTGTTGATGCTTGAGAGGGGAGATTGGGTGCAACGGGGGCCCGAAAATTGGGAAGCAAACCAAACCCTGGAACTCACACCTCAATATGATAATACCAGTGCTCTACGTGTTGAGGCTGGAGGCAATAAACCCCTTATGGGTCAATATTCATGCGTGGGGGGGCCTTCTGTTTATTACGGTGGCGTCTCCTTCCGGTTTCGAGCAGCCGATTTTAATCCACCTGAAGATATCATAGGTGACTCAGGCGCTCAGTGGCCGATATCCTACGATGATCTTGAACCTTTCTATGATGAGGCTGAAAAGCTGCTTAACATCTCAGGGGAGAGTGGTGTGGATCCGACTGAACCTCATCGAAATCAAGCATATCCGCAAAAAGTTGGTGCTTTAGCCGAAGTATCAGTGAAAGTCAAGCAATCAGCGGAAAAGCTGGGACTGAAACCTTTTCAATTGCCGCTGGCCATAAATTATCATGATCACAACAGGTCCACATGTCAAAATTGCACCACCTGTGATACATTCGCTTGTGCTGTAAGTGCAAAAAATGACCTTGCCACAATGATAATCCCAGATCTCATTGAAAAAGGGATGGAACTTCGGCCTAACTGCCTGGTTTTATCCCTGGAACGGTCAGGATCACGAATAACCGAGGTAAAGTGCATTGATAAGAGCACCAACCAGACAATTACATTTCAGGCGGATAAAGTAATTCTTTCTGGCGGTGCATTGGCATCACCGGCGTTGCTTCTTTCTTCAGGTTTGGATCAAAATAATCGGGGAGGAGACTTAATTGGCAGATACCTTATGAGGCATTTAAATGCAATTATTTTCGGCATATATCCCGGTGCTGCAGATAAGGAGAAGCGATTCCACAAGCAAATTGCCATTCTGGATTACTATTTTGGACATCCTTCACTGAAGACAAACTTCACTAAAATTGGTAGCCTTCAACAGATACCTACCCCTAATCCGGGTATTGTTGAAAATGAAGTCAAGGGTATATTGGGAAAAACATTGGGTAAGGCTGTTAAACTATTGACTGGATTGCTGGCAATCGCCGAAGACCAACCCCAATATTCCAATCGACTTTGGGTTGATAGTTCAAAAAAAGACAAATATGACCTACCTCAACCGGTCATTTTTCATCAATATTCGAAGCGGGATAAAGAAGCCCTGAAATTGTTGATCAATCCTGCGAAAAAAATTATCAATGGAACAGGTGCACTTGCCCACTATGTTCATCATATTAGAACATTTTCCCATGCTGTTGGAACTGTAAGAATGGGCGAAAATCCTCAAACTTCTGTTTTGGATCGGAATTGTCAGTTTAGAGGCCTCGATAATCTTTGGGTTGTCGATGGTAGCTTTATGCCTGCATCGGCTGCCGTAAATCCCAGCCTTACGATTGCTGCTAATGCATTAAGAGTTGGAGGAGAGATTTCCGAAAAGAAATAACCTTGAAAACTATTTTTGTCGCCTATTTTTCTTCAGGCTTCATTTGTGATTTTGCCCAACTTACGAGTGCCTTCCTTTGGCCCCCCGTTAACCTCGCTTCAGAATGGGCTAATGTATAAGATGTCAATGGCATACCTTCCTCTTCTACCTCCTCAGCCATTTCATCAAGTTTGTGATTGCTCTTTTTTAGGTCATAAGTTCCCCATTCGGAAAAATTAAGTTCTTCTCTTGCGTCATTTATGTGATCCTTTACCCACCATGAGACCGGAGCTATGTTAGAGTACCATGGGTATTTGGTTTCGTGAGAATGGCAGTCGTAACATGCGGTTTTTAGAATGTCTCTGATTTGATCTGGTGGATTGGTTATTTCGATAAAATCTTTTGAAGAATCTATTGGTAGATTGATTTTGTCTATTTGAAAAATTTGTAAAAACAAAAACAAAGCCACTGTACCGATGACTATCTTTTTTTTCATTTGTATGGCTGATAAGAACAGTTCTAATTTCCCTAAGTTACAACTCATTATGGATGATCTTCATCATCTCAAACCCCAAAATTATGTCATCGATGTAAAATGTATTGAATCTTTGTTCATTTCTTTATGGAGAATGAATATTCATCTATATTATAACTCAATGTAATTTAAATTTAGTTATGGCTGAAGCATCCAAACTCACTACCGATCCCATAAAGCTTTCAAAAAAAGACATCAGTGACTCACTTCTTGTTGAAATTGCGTGGGAAGTTGTGAACCAGGTTGGTGGAATATATACAGTACTTCGATCCAAATCTCCATATGCCGTTGCCAATTGGGGTGACAATTATTGTCTTCTGGGGCCATATGTTCCCGAAAAAGCATCAATTGAGTTTGACCTGATTGAAGAAGCTCAAGACGACCCTTATTTTAAAGTAGTCACTAAAATGAGAAAGGCTGGTTATCGTGTAATGTATGGACGATGGCTGGTTACGGGTAGACCTAAAGCAATCCTTTTCGACCTGAGCAGTGTTAATGACAAACTAGGTGAAATTAAGTATCACTTATGGCAGGATCATGGGATCGGCACACCCGACAACGATTTTCTTATCAATGGAGTCGTCATGTTTGGTGAAATGGTGCGGGTTTTCCTTGCCATTTTAGCTGAATTGTATGGGTCTTCGAGGAGTATTCTTGCTCATTTTCACGAGTGGATGTCGGCATCTGCTATACCGGCCATCAGAAAAAATCAATTACAGGTTACCACAATTTTTACCACGCATGCTACGATCCTTGGTCGGTATATAGCCATGAATGATCCTGTTTTTTATGACCACCTCCCATTTTTTGATTGGAGCAAAGAGGCGAAGCATTTCAATATTGAATCAACGGCTAGCATCGAACGGGCAGCAGCGCATGGATGTCACGTTTTTACGACCGTTTCTGAGGTGACTGCTCAGGAGTGCCGGTATTTACTTGGTCGAGACCCAGACGTAATTCTACCAAATGGGATTAACAATCAGAGGTTCGAAGCGATGCATGAATTTCAAAATCTTCATCTTCAAAATAAAAAGGAGATTCATAATTTCACAATGACTCACTTTTTTCAGAGCTATAATTTCGACCTTGACAAGACAGTTTATTTTTTCACTTCCGGACGCTACGAATTCCTAAACAAAGGGTACGACCTTACACTTGAAGCTCTCGCAAAACTTAACCATCGCCTCAAAATAGAGAAGTCAGACATGACTGTTGTAATGTTCTTTATCACCAAGAAGCCCTATTCTTCTATGAATGCGCACATCCTGCAATCAAGGGCTATCCTTGAAGAGTTAAAGTATACAATAGAATCCATTAAAAACCAGGTTGGTGATAACCTATTTTATAAGGCAGCAGCCACAAATACGGATCATCGGCTACCGGAACTCAACCAATTAGTTGACGACTACTGGAGGCTTCGTTTTCGAAGGACATTCCAATCCTGGAAAACGGATAGGCTGCCATCGGTAATAACCCACGACTTGTATGATGATGACAAGGATGAAATCCTGAATTTTTTAAGGGTATCAAACCTTATAAACAAACCAGAGGATAGGGTTAAAATAGTTTACCATCCCGAATTTATCAACGCGATCAATCCACTATGGAGAATGGAGTATAACCAGTTTGTACGGGGTTGTCATTTAGGGATATTCCCAAGTTATTACGAACCCTGGGGGTATACACCATTAGAATGCATCGCCAGTGGTGTACCGGCAATAACGAGTGATTTGGCAGGTTTTGGTGATTATGTGCTCAAAACGATGAAAAAAAGCGAAGACAGTGGGATATATGTAGTCAACAGATTTCACAAGAGTTTCGGGCAATCCGCTGAGCAACTGACCAACATGTTACACAACTTTGTAAAACTCAAAAGACGTGAAAGAATTGACCTCAGATTCCGAACGGAGAGTTCTGCATCGCTGTTTGACTGGGGACACCTTGGCAAATATTATAATAGTGCTTATAAAATTGCGCTGAAGAGAAAACCATAATTAATGATATTTACCTGTATTGAAATTGGCAGTGATGAATTAAAGTTGTGATTTATTGAAACTTAGTTCCCAGCATCTCGGTTTAACTTCCTTGTATTGCACAGTACTAATCAATACATTTAACCATCTATTTATGGAAGCGGAACTGAATAAACCAAAACATCAAAGAGCAATTGGTTTCATCTTTGTTGTACTTGGTACTTTTTCCTTGGTAGTTAGCATTATAGTCTTCAACATGTACTTTCTTGGATCTTATATTTTCGGATCTGACCTCCCTTCAGAAGTAACTTTAGGCTCTTTAAAATCCATAACCCTTTTCAGTTTCTTATTGTCATTCCAATATTTCATGGCTTCATTGGACTATTTAACGTATTAGTCGGTTTAGGGATTTTGCGGCACAGGATTTGGGGACAGAGGCTGGCTTTAATTGCAGCATTCTTTATGTTTTTTAATTTCCCACTCGGAACCGCAATGTGTTTTTACGTATTCTATGCCTTGTTAAATAATGATATGCTCAAACAACTCGGAATTAATGGCAAATCAATAAAAATCGAACATTATTGAATACCGATGGCTAGGATTAATTTATTTTAAGAAGTATTCCTAACATCTCGTTCCTTCATGCTATTTTAGAACTTTTTTGAAACGGGCCAAAAGCTCAAATGAAGGTATCTCCATCACGTCCATTCCAATTGATTTATTCTCTCTATAGCCATGAATATCTTGGCTATTTAATTGAGTCTTTTGTTATTCAGCTTGATGATCATGGGAGGCTCACATTTTCTCACCAAAATATTTCGTCCAAAAATGCAACTGAATTTGTCTCAGGGCTTGATGGAGTTGATTACGAGCTCATCAAAATGATGGATTCCATGCAGCAGGAAGTAGTTATTAATCACTTCAGCAAAAAAAAGGTTAAACCTGCGGAATTCTTTCCTAAAGTATTCGAAACGGAAAATGGAGATAAACTTCTTCAAAATGAAATCTTCAGTTATCTCGAACGACGTCGTAGTAAAATTCTTGAGCTAATGCAAGGCAGAATGCTTTTTGAAATGGGGCATGACGGAGAACCCACCTGGAAACGGATTCATGTTCAAAAAGAACCAGCCTCGATTTTATTTCATTTCAGGAAAAATAAAGATAATACGCACTATTTCCCCACACTGAAACACAAGGGAGTTAAAATTGAGTTCCAATATAAAGGTGCATATATCATTTGCTCAAAACCTGGCTGGATGATCGTAGAAGACAAGCTCTATCACTTCTCGAAGGCGGAGGATGGCAATAAGTTGAAACCTTTCCTGAATAAGAAATTTATAGTTATTCAGCAAACCATGGAAGATGAATACTATAGAAAATTCATTGCCCCATTAATTGAATCGTTTGATGTTTATGCCAGGGGCTTCGATATAGTTACGGATAAATACCAGCCTTCACCTACGATTACCCTAACTGAGTTGGCTTCAAGCCAGGCAAATCTTGAACTTTTTCAAAAAAAACAGAAAGACATTGATTCAGTTTCAAATCTTTTGATGGAATTGACTTTTGGATATGGTAATTACCATTTTAGGGCTGACCAGATTAACCAGGTAAATGTTCGGGTTGAAAAACGAGATGATCAATACATTTTTCATCGGATAAAAAAGGATCTTGAATTTGAGAGATCAATGGTCAATGAGCTCCGTGCGAGTGGTTTACCGATCAAATCTAGTCGGATAACTCTGAAAACTTCGGAAGCTTTTCAATGGATAAAGGAGAATTCCAGGCTTATTGATAAGCTTGGATTAAGGATTCAGCAGAACACTAAAAACCGCAAAAAATATTTTATCGGACAATCTGAATTATCATTGGAAGTAAGGGAAAGCATCGACTGGTTTGACATTCATGCGATGGTAAAATTCGGAGAATATAAAATCCCCTTTAAAAAATTGCGACAATACATCCTGGCAAATAAATCGGAAATCGAGCTGCCAAATGGAGAGGTGGCAGTTATACCCGAATCATGGTTTACTGAGTATTCGGAAATTTTCGCTTTTATGGAAGATTCTTCGAAAGGTGAATTGGGTTTAAAGAAACATCATTTGACCCTTGTATATGACCTTGAAAACAATAATCTGGCCAAGGTAACACTTGATCGTAAATTGGAAAGGTTAAAAGATTTCACCAAAATCGATGATTGCCCAATCCCCCTCGGATTTAAAGGTACCTTGAGACCCTATCAAAAATCAGGGTTTAATTGGCTACAATTTCTTCACAAATACAACTTTGGAGGGTGTCTGGCTGATGATATGGGATTAGGTAAAACAGTGCAAACGTTAGCCATGCTGCAAGGGCAAAAAGAAACTTCATCAAAACTTACGAATCTCCTGGTTATGCCAACGTCTCTTGTATACAATTGGGAGATGGAGGCTGCAAAGTTTACACCAGAACTTAAAGTTTTATCTTACTCAGGGACCAATCGAATTAAGGACGTTGGCATATTTACCAATTACGACCTCATTCTTACTTCATACGGCATAGTGAGACTGGATATAGAACTTCTCAGCAAATTCTATTTCAATTATGTCATCCTGGATGAATCGCAGGCGATAAAGAATCCCGAATCAATAATTTCAAAATCAGTTAGGAAATTGAATTCCAAATCCCGACTGATTCTTACTGGCACTCCAATCGAAAACAGCACCCTCGATTTGTGGTCACAAATGTCTTTCATCAATCCCGGTCTTCTGGGGAACCAAAGATTTTTTAAAGATCAATTTCTTTTCCCTATTGAGAAGAAACAGGATGAACAGAAATCAACACGACTCTACAGTATTATAAAGCCATTTATATTGAGAAGGGAAAAGAGCCAGGTTGCCAAGGAATTACCTGCTAAGATTGAAACGATCAAATATATAACGATGACGGCCATGCAGGAAAAGCAATACGAGGAGGCGAAATCTTTCTATAGAAATAAAATAATGAAAGAGATTGACGAAAATGGCGTGAACAAATCACAGATTTTACTTTTACAAGGACTAACAAAACTCAGACAAATAGCCAACCATCCTTTGTTGGTAGATGAAAGTTATGCCGGTGATTCAGGCAAACTGAATGATGTCACCCACATGATTCATAGTGCTATCAACAAGGGTCATAAGATTCTGATATTCAGCCAGTTCGTCAAGCATCTCAAGATACTTTCTGATTATCTTTTCAGGAATAAACTTGATTTCGCCTACCTCGATGGGTCGACCAAAGACAGGCGGGACCAGGTTGAGAGGTTTCAAAGTGAAAGTAGTTTGCAGCTATTTTTGATTTCACTAAAAGCAGGTGGATTAGGTTTAAACCTTACGAAGGCTGATTATGTATTTTTGCTCGATCCATGGTGGAATCCTGCCGTTGAAACACAGGCTATTGACAGGGCTCATAGAATTGGGCAGGAAAACAAGGTATTTACCTACAAATTCATTACAAAAAATACTGTAGAGGAAAAAATTCTTAAACTTCAAGAGAGAAAATTAAAACTTGTCACTGACTTAATCAGTGTTGAACAAGGCGTTGTGAAGAGCCTTTCAAAAGAAGATATTGACAGCCTGTTGGCTTAATCGTCTCGTTTCAAACTGATGGTCCAAACAGGAAGAGGTGAATGATTCACGACATCTTCTGCCAAACTTCCGCTTATAAAATGACTTAACCCTTTTCTACTGTGTGTGGACATAGCAATCATGTCAGCACTTAATTCTTTAGCAAATTCTATAATTCCACTATCGGGTTGGATATTTTTGCGAATGTTAACCGTATAATCTTCAAACTCATTCTCCAAAGCAAACGATCTTAACTTACCAATCATTTCATCATGATTAATAATGACGTGAGGGGTGTCAACGTAAATAAAGTGAATTGTAACATTCAAAACTTTTTGCAAAGTCTTTAATTGTGATATTACTTTTTCTTCGCTTCCACTCAAGTCAAGACCAAATACTATGTTCTCGATTTCGTTAATCACAGCCGGGTATCTTACTGTTATAACAGGACAAGGAGAAAATCTGACTACTTTTTCCGCATTCGATCCAATAAATATTTCCTTTAACCCGGTAGCTCCTTTTGTACCCATCACCACCAAGTCAATGCTATTTTCTGAGATGTAGTCAAGTGTTGAATCTAATACTACCCCAACTTCTGTTTTGATAAGAATTTCAACTCGAGATTCACTCTCTGAAACTAGTTTTTCAAGCCTAATTTGATGGTCTTTGGTGATAGTTTTTAGAAAGTCAGCTCCCCAGTCAGCTACGATTGGGGCTCCCATTGGATCAGCAACTGCACTAATAGGTACCTCAACAATGTTGATCACGTGAACTTTACCACCACTTTTTTTTGCTAATTGAAGAGCTAAGTCAAAAGCATATCCAGCCTGTGTGGAAAAATCAGTTGGTACAAGAATATTTTTCATGATTAATGAACGTTATCTTTTTAAAGATACCAACTATTAGGGAATTTGATCCTGACAGGACATGTTCAATTGTCTGATCAAAATCATAAAATTAATCTATCCGATAAATTTGTTGATTGCATTTTCAGCGTCTTTTTGAGCTATATCAAGATTCTGATTCAATATTACAATATCAAAATCCTTCTCAAAACTCATTTCATATGATGCCTTATCTATCCGCTTCTTTAAGTCTTCAGTCGACTCCGTATTTCGCTTGATTAGTCGCTCTTTAATTACTTCAGGACTATCAACTTTGATGAATATAGACAGAGCCTTATCGCCAAAATATTCTTTGAGATTTACCCCTCCCTGAACATCCACATCGAAAAGCACGACCCTGCCATTTTGCCAAATTCTTTCTATTTCTGATTTTAAAGTGCCATAAAAAAAACCTTCATAGACCTCTTCTTTTTCAACAAATTCTTTTGTCAAGAAATCTTTAGCAGTTAAAAAATAATAGTCCTTCCCATCCACTTCAAGAGGACGGGGTTTTCTTGTGGTTGCTGAAATCGAGAACTGAAGAAGAGGATTCACTTTAAGAAGATGTCTCACAATTGTGGTTTTACCTGAACCGGACGGAGCGCTGATAATTATGGCCTTCCCTATCATTTCTTATCTACAAAATCGAAGATCATCTTCAAAAAAATAAGGGAGGAATTAATGATCCTCCCTTTTTATTAGTAGCGATAATATTCTGGTTTGTAGGGTCCACCCACTTTTACACCAATATAATCGGCTTGTTCTTTTGTGAGTAAATCCAATTCAACCCCAACTTTGGCCAAATGAAGACGGGCAACTTCTTCATCTAGATGTTTTGGTAAAGTATAGACTTGATTTTCATAATTGGCTGTATTACCCCAAAGTTCCAATTGAGCCAACACCTGGTTGGTGAATGAATTTGACATCACAAATGATGGATGTCCGGTGGCACAACCCAAATTAACAAGCCTTCCTTCTGCCAAAACAATCACTTCCTTTCCATTGACATTATACAAATCTACCTGGGCTTTGATTTCTTGTTTTGTGTCTCCATAGTTAGAATTTAACCAGTGCATGTCAATTTCAGTATCAAAGTGGCCTATGTTGCAAACCACGGCCTTATCCTTCAATAATAAGAAGTGTTCTGCACAAATAATGTCCTTGTTACCAGTTGCTGTAACCACAATATCCACCTCCTTAACAGCATCGATCATTTTTTTTACTTCATAACCATCCATCGCTGCCTGAAGTGCACAGATTGGGTCAACTTCTGTTACTATTACCCTCATACCGGCATTTCTCAAAGATTCCGCCGAACCTTTCCCCACATCACCATAACCTCCAACTACAGCCACTTTTCCTGCAAGCATCAGATCAGTTGCACGACGGATCGCATCAACCAAGGACTCACGGCAGCCATATTTGTTGTCAAATTTTGATTTAGTAACTGAGTCATTAACATTGATTGCGGGAATTGGCAATATTCCTTTTTGAACACGCTCATACAATCTATGTACACCAGTTGTGGTTTCTTCTGATATCCCCTTAACATGAGGTATCAATTCAGGATATTTGTCCAATACCATATTGGTAAGATCGCCTCCATCATCTAATATCATGTTCAGCGGTTTGCGGTCCTCACCAAAGTACAGGGTCTGTTCAATTGCCCAATCAAATTCCTCGGCGTTCATTCCCTTCCAGGCGTAGACATTGATACCTTCAGCTGCAATTGCCGCTGCGGCATGATCCTGAGTCGAGAATATGTTACATGATGACCATGTCACCTCTGCTCCTAATTCGATTAAGGTTTCTATTAAAACAGCAGTTTGGATGGTCATGTGTAAACAACCAGCAATTCGGGATCCGGTTAGAGGTTTTTCTTTGCCATATTTTTCTCGCAACGCCATTAATCCCGGCATTTCCGCCTCAGCAAGCCTGATTTCCTTCCTGCCCCATTCGGCTAGGGAAATGTCTTTAACTTTGTATTTCAAATAAGTCTCGGTCATAGTTATCTTTTTATTTAACTTTTTTTAAAATAGGGTGCAAAGCTATTAAAAATGAAATCGAAAACGAAGGAAGAAAGCAACTCTCCTGAACATCCGAGCATATTTAAAAAGATTGCTGTCTTGCCGATTCTGTTTTATCAATACAGCATTTCGCCCCTTTTTCCTCCAAGTTGCAGATTTAGCCCCACATGTTCAGAGTATGTAAAGGGGGCTATTTTTAAGCACGGGATTTTTAAAGGCTTTTGGCTTGGTTTGAAGAGATTCTCAAAATGCCATCCTTGGGGTGGAAGTGGATATGACCCAGTTCCATAGTTTTGTTCATTATGGAATCCATTGCGAAATGCTATCTCGGTAAATTGAATGATGATTCCAATATGTGTGTTTTGCATCAGGATCGTTTGGTTATTATCAAAAACGGGAGAGTAACCATCTTTCCCCTCGAAGAGGGATTATCTTTTCAAGTTGATCATAAAAAATGGATGCTACCTTTGATTTCGGGTGGTATTTTGGGTTCACTTACTCTTGTGGCAATTTTCAAAAGCTTGTATCATCCGTGGTATTCACTTTTTTCACTCCTTATTGCTTCCTTCCTACTTTTTATTGGCATTGACGGCTCACATGTTTTGATTGTAAAGGTTGATAAGGTAGCAACCAATTTTCCTATTGCGTCAGATTCACAAGATATTAGAAAATTCATTGCACAGGTAAAGGAGCTAATAGCAACGACATAGAAGTGAACCGCCATTTTATTTGTTTGGATAAAAAACCCTAATCTTGAATTAAAAATTAACTGGTATGTGCCTGATCCTCTTCTCATGGAAAAATCATCCTGACTATGAACTAATCATTGCAGCGAACAGGGATGAGTTTTATTCTCGCAAAACAGCCAAAGCACATTTTTGGCAAGATCATTCGGAAGTGCTGGCAGGCAGGGATCTCAAGGCCGGTGGAACATGGATGGGTATCACCAAATCCGGTAGGTTTACAGCGATTACCAATTACAGGAATCCTCAATTAAGGCGGGAAAACTCTCTTTCCAGGGGTTTTCTAACTCGTAATTACCTCGTGCAGGAAGAAAGTCCTCCGGAATACCTCCAGCTTATAAGACGTGATCGCGACGAGTATTTAGGATTCAATTTATTGGTGGGAAACCAGCAAGAGCTTTGGTATTATAATAATATTTCAGATAAAATTATTGAACTGAAACCTGGCAATTACACTCTTAGTAATGCATTCCTTAATACCTCATGGCCTAAAACGGATTTAGGGAGGGTACTTTTTGAATCGAAACTTAAAAACGGAGTGGAAGAAGAGGAATTCTTTGATATGCTGAAAACCAGGACAAGGCCCGAAGATGAGAGTCTTCCGAAAACCGGTGTTACTATAGAATTGGAGAGGGCTATTAGTCCAATTTTCATTGAAACCGAATCTTACGGCACCTGTAGTTCAAGCCTTTTAAGAGTTGGTACAAACCGAGAAGTAAAGTTTACTGAATTAACCCATGTTAATTCCGACCAAAAAAACAACCTGACCAGTTTTCAGTTTAAGATTTCTTAGCTACTAATTTTAACTCAACGCCAAGGTTATACCAGGATATGCTTTTTTGAAGTTCCTGGTGAACATTACTTCTGGTCCTACTTTTAGTTTCCCTATTATACCTCGGGTATAAAATAACTTGAGCATTGGTTTGTCAACAGATTGATCTGTGGAATGAAGAATAAATTCTACTCCACTTGTCCAGGTGGCAGTTCTTCCATTTTTTGACTTGGAGTTTTCGAAAGCTGCTTTTACAATGTAAGCCTTCTTTAAAGCATTGCTGTAACCCTCAGACATTCCGTGAGTTTTAATTAGTTGCACAGAAGATCCTAGATAAATCTTTTTCGTTATTTCTTCAGATTTTAAAAGGTCCATAGTAGCTCCAAATCCAAAACTTGGACCTACATATCTGCCATTAGCAGAGAAACTTCCTTCAAAGCGCACTCCGAAATTCGGCTGTCTTAATTTGATGTTGTTATCTGATTTCTTAAGAATAAGTGATCCGTTTTCGACCTGTGATTTTGCTCTTCGAGTTAAGATTTGATCTATTGGAATCTTCCCGTGCCTTGATCGACTTAGTTGGATATCAGTAGTTCTAGACTTGATCGTAAGGTTGTGGGTAGGAAAGTAGTTGTTACCAACAGTAATGGGAGTGATAGGAGCATCATTGTAAATTAGAGCAGTAACATTTCCTATTGTCTCCTGATCTGAATTAAAATCAAACTTGATATCTTCAAGACTTAATGAAGCTGCGACAAGTAATGATGCACTTGCGGCCATAGCAGCATACCAGGCTATCATTTTCGGTCCCCCGCCGGCTCCGGTAATTGCCTTTTGAATCCTTTTCCAAACGGCTTCTTTGTTCCAAATAACATGGATTCCATTGTGTTTTTGAACATGGTTAACATCCTTACGGAATGTTTCATCAAGTTTCTTGTTATTCATTTTCGATGCCATACTTTCCCAACATTTTTCTTAAATGAGCTCTTGCTTTGCTTAATTGTGATTTTGAAGTATTCTCACTCACATTTAAATGATCTGCTATTTCCCTGTGAGTATACCCATCAATTACATACATATTGAATACCGTGCGATAACCCTTAGGTAGTTTTCTCACTAGTTTATAAATATCCTGAGCTAGAAGTTCTTGGTCGCACTGATAAGAATCCTTGATCTGAATATCGGCAGTATCAATTGCCTGAAACAAAGGATTCTTTTTTCTGAGAAACATCAATGACTCGTTAATCATAATTCTTTTAATCCAGCCATTCAATGATCCTTTATCCCTGTACTCAAACCGGTAGATGTTCAGAAAGACCTTAATAAAGCCGTTTGTAACGACATCCTCCGTGCTCTCATCTCTTTTGATATACCTATAACAAACACGGAACATCTGATCAGCATAGCGATCATAGAGCACCCGTTGTGCTTTGCTGTCATTCTGCTGACAAAGGTGAGTTAACCTTTCTTCACTCAATTCGATACCGTTATAATTAAGCGTTCTCTCCATAAATGAATTTCGATATAAAAGGGTTGCCCCCTGTTGGTTCTAATCAAAAGTAAGACCACTCGAGGGACAAAAGGTTAAATAGCCGTTAAAAGATGTTAATGTTAGCTGACATCAAATCGAATTAAATTAACAAGGTGGCTTATTTATACCCTTCCATTACACCTAAACCGAATAGTGCAAAATCGTATTTAACAGGGTCAGTCGGATCAAACTTCTTTAAATTCTCTGTTAATTCTATAGCGGTCATCCAGTCAATTTGCTTTCGGGAAATAAGACCAAGTCTGCGGCCTACTCGATCGACATGAACATCACATGGGCTAATCAATGTTGAAGAATTTATTTGGTGCCAAATACCAAAATCTACTCCTCGATCATCTTTACGAACCATCCAGCGCAAGAACATGTTCAATCGTTTGCAGGCTGATTTTCTCTCAGGTGTTGCTATGTGTTTTTTGGTTCGTTCAGGATAATCAGTTGTGTTGAAGAATTGTCTTTGAAAGTCAATCAGGGCCTTTTCTATAGCTTTATCGGGCGGAACATTTTTTTGAACAAATGCCTCTTCAAGCGATTCATGTTTTGAATAAAAATCCCTGAAAAATTTGATGAAGTACAAGGTATCTGTCCCGTTAAATGTTCGGTGTTTAAAATGCTGGAGTGTCTTCAAATCATTTTCAGAATGATTCATGATAAATTCAAAGGGGACGTTATCCATCATTCCCAAAAGCTCATTGCATTTGTTAACGATTGTTTTTCGCTGACCCCAGGCCAGGATTGCGGCCCAGAAACCTGATATTTCAATGTCTTGTTTGCGTGTAAACTGATGAGGAATGGAAATTGGATCGTGCTCGATGAAAAAGGGCTGATTATATTCCTCCACTTTCAGATTGAGAAAATCTTTCAGCTTTCCATCAAATTCCATTAGGGGATATAGATAATCTGCACTGGAAATTGATTGTCCACCGCTCTAAATTTTTCAAAGGCTGTACGTGATATTTTTATTAATACCGCGTCGTTTTCACCGGTATCGGGTAATTTCCCGACAATACGAACATAGATGTTCATGTTATTGGCCATATTGATCACCTGCATTACAGTTCCGATTTCCGCCGTTCTGTGTAGGGCCAGATATTTTTTAGTATCAGTTGTATTTTCAATTACTTTGGCAAGCCCCTCTTCAACAACCTTTTCCAACTCACCGTCTTTGATTACTCTCGTGTTAAATTGATTGACGTCTTTCGCCTTAATCGGAATTACTTCTTTTGATTCTTCTACAACAGTTGGATTAGTTTTCGCTTCAATGGCATCTGTGTCAGGCGACAAGAGGTTATTAACCGCTTCAATTTCAGTTTTTGTTTTTACAATAGGCTTTTTGATTACTAATTTCTGGCCAACTGAAATTTCATTGCCCGATAAGGAGTTCATCTGCTTTAACTCGTCGACACTCATTCCGTATTTCTGGGATACTGCAAATAATGTCTCCTTTTCAGTCACTATATGATGTTGGCTTGTGTTATTGTCATCGTTGAATTCAACTTGGCTATTCGAGTTAGATTCCGTTTTTTCTGGAATTGAAATAAATAGTTCCTGTCCAACAATCAAATCAACTGACTCAAGATTATTCCAAACCTGGATATCATTGACTCCGACCCCAAATTTCCTTGAAATGGAAAACAATGTTTCTCCAATGTCAACAAAGTGAGTCTGTCTCCTGGTTTGAATTTCTGGTAAGTCATTAATGATGGGAATAATTAATTGCTGGCCAATTTTCAGACCATCCACAAGTTGTGGGTTGGAGCTGTTGATTAGATTTACGGTAACCTGGTACCTTCTGGACAGCGCAAAGAGGGTTTCTTTGGCTTCAACTTCATGAATAACTACTTTCTGACCATTTCGTATTTCGACCCTTATTGAATCATAATCTGCTGCTGAAACGGTGTAATTCATTACCAAAATCAAGAACAAGGCACAATAAATAACCGTTTCTTTCATAGAGCAAATGTCAGGATAAGAGGACAAACGCAAAAATTTAGATCGTCTTTTCAGATTTTTAAGAGTTGATATAATAGATAATCAAATGCCAAAGGAGTTAAATTTGTTTCCTAAACGCAATCTCATGAGACTTTTGTTGCTTTATTTCATATTTCTTATTGGTCATACTGTATTAGCTATGGATGAGGATTCAACCTCAACCGCAAAAAAAGTGTTTGTGATGGAGATTAAGGCTGAGATTGATCCCAGGATGAACCATTATGTTGAATTGGCTTTAGATGAAGCCAAAGAAATAAATGCCGACCTGGTAATTATTGAAATGGATACTTACGGCGGGGCAGTAAATGATGCTGACGATATCCGTACAATGATTCTTGAATTTGAAAAGCCAATTCTGGTATTCATAAATAAGGATGCTGCAAGTGCAGGAGCCCTGATATCTATAGCTTGTGACAGTATTTACATGGCCCCTGGCTCAAGTATTGGTGCCGCAACAGTAGTAACTGCCGAGGGGGAAGCAGCCCCGGACAAATATCAATCTTACATGCGGTCCATGATGCGCTCGACTGCTGAGGCTAACGGCCGTAATCCGCGGATCGCGGAAGCAATGGTTGACCAATCAATTGAAATTGATAGCATTTCATCGGAAGGTAAAGTGCTTACCTTTTCAACTTCTGAAGCTATAAAATACGGTTTCTGTGAAGCCCAGGTAAGAAACATTGATGAAATCCTTTTAAGAAATGACATTAAAGATTATGACATCGTTTCCTATAATTTGAGCTCATCGGACAAAGTGGTTTCATTCTTTCTAAATCCGTTCATCAGTGGCATCCTCATTTTAATTATTCTTGGAGGAATTTATTTTGAATTACAAACTCCGGGGATAGGCTTTCCATTACTCGCATCGATAGTTGCTACCATTTTTTATTTTATTCCTTACTATCTCGGCGGATTGGCAGAACATTGGGAGATAGCCATGTTTTTTGCCGGAATTGCTTTGATCGCTCTGGAAATTTTTGTCATCCCAGGATTTGGTGTTGCCGGGGTAACCGGGATAGTATTTACGCTTTCTTCACTAATACTGGTAATGCTAAATAATGACGCCTTTGATTTTTCATTTGTTAAGGCCGATGCGATTTTTGTCGCAATTCTTACAACTGTGTCAGGTCTGGCAGGATCTTTTATTCTACTTTTTATAGGTGGTGTCCGACTTGCTGAATCAAAGTTTTTCAAACGCGTAGCATTACAAACTGTTCAGGATAAAAGTGAAGGATATTCGGCAGCAAGTTTTAGGACAGAATCTCTTTTAGGGAGAAAGGGTGTTGCCTATACTAACCTGCGGCCAAGTGGTAAAATTATGATTAACGAAGATATTTATGATGCATTTACCCGAGGTAATTATATCCTAAAGGATGTGGCCATTGAAGTAATTAGTGAAGAAGGTACCTCCTTAAAAGTCAGGGAAATTCCAGAAGGGTAAAATGAGAATACTTGGGATAATTCCATCTCGATTTGGCTCAACAAGGTTTCCAGGAAAACCATTGATTGATATCGAGGGTAAATCAATGATTCAACGGGTATACCAGCAGGCCATTCAATCTAGTTGTCTTTCCAATTTGATTGTGGCTACGGACGATAATAGAATTTTCAATCATGTTGTAGACTTTGGGGGCCATGTAATTATGACCTCATCTAAACATCAAAACGGAACTGAACGATGTGGTGAGGTCATCAGTACCATAGTGGACGAATATGATTTTGTGGTAAATATTCAGGGAGATGAGCCCTTCATTTCTCCTGATCAAATTGACTTGTTGTGCACCAACCTTGACCAAGACATTGAGGTTGCAACCCTTGTAAAGCAGGAATTTGATAAGAACATGTTTACGAATCCAAATTGTATCAAGGCAGTTTTCGACAATTTAGATTTTGCCATCTATTTCAGCCGGTCCGGGATACCGTATTCCCAAAATAGATCAGAAAACGATGGCTTTTTTAAACACATCGGAATTTATGCCTACCGTTTTGACATATTAAAGACAATTGCCCACCTACCGCCGGGTGTATTGGAACTAGCGGAATCATTGGAACAACTTCGATGGCTGGAAAATGGTTTTAAGATCAAAATATTAGAGACCTTCATACAATCTCAAAGCATTGATACGCCAAATGATTTGGAAAAACTGATTAAGAATATTAATCTAATAAATTTGTAATTCTTACCGCGATTAATCATTTAGCTTAAATTTCATCTAAATCTCAAATGGATTTGTTTAAAGTCTTTCATTTGACAGCAACAAGTTATCTTCGCAATAACAAAAGTTCGATTTCATGTTAAATATCGTACTATTCGGACCTCCGGGTGCTGGTAAGGGAACTCAAAGCGAGAAAATAATTGCCAAATATAGGCTAACGCATATCTCAACAGGTGATCTTTTCAGAAATCATCTTGGTGAGGGTACAGCACTTGGTTTAGAAGCAAAGAAATATATGAATGAGGGCAAATTGGTGCCTGACGCCCTGGTCATTGATATGGTGGAAGTTAAAATCCGGGAGACTCGAGATGCCTATGGCTTTATTTTTGATGGATTTCCGAGAACAGTGGAGCAAGCAAAAGCCCTTGATAAAGTAATGAGGAAATTTAATTATGAGATTAGTGGCATGGTTGCGCTTGAGGTCCCAGAAAAGGAATTGAAAAAGAGGATAAAGCTGCGTGCTTTAACCAGCGGAAGGGTAGATGATCAGGATGATGAAAAAATCAATACAAGAATCAGGGTTTATGAAGAAGAGACCTTACCCGTAGCTAAATATTATCAACAACAAGGAAAATACCAGGGAGTCTCAGGCATTGGGTCAATTGATAATATTTTCAAAGAGATCGCCCGGGTAATTGATCTCATTTGATCAAGATCTTCCCCTGAACAAATCTTTCTTAATCGATGTATTCTCATGATATTAAATAAATAATGGCCTCGTCCAATTTTATTGATTATGTAAATATATTTTGCCGATCGGGTGCTGGCGGTTCAGGTTCTGCTCACTTCCGCCGGGAGAAGTTTGTTCCAAAGGGCGGACCAGACGGAGGTGATGGAGGTCGAGGTGGACACATCATTCTAAGAGGTAATAAACAGCTTTGGACTCTAATCCACCTGAAATACCGAAAGCATATCCACGCGGATAGTGGTAAACCTGGGGAGGGGGGTTGTCGCTCTGGAGCGCATGGAGATGATATCATTCTTGATGTACCTCTTGGAACAATTGCCAAAGACGCTGAAAGTGGTAAGGTAATGGCAGAAGTGCTTGATGAAGCACAAGAAGTCATTCTTATAAACGGAGGTCGCGGTGGCTTGGGGAATTATAATTTTAAGACAGCAACAAACCAATCTCCCAGACATGCCCAGTTGGGTGATCCAACTACTGAAGCATGGGTGATCCTGGAACTTAAACTCCTGGCTGATGTCGGTCTGGTGGGATTTCCTAATGCCGGAAAATCGACTCTTTTATCAGTGATGTCTGAAGCTAAACCAGAAATCGCGGACTATCCATTTACAACGCTCACACCCAACCTTGGTGTAGTTGCCTACCGCGATCACATGTCATTTGTCATGGCTGATATTCCAGGCATAATAGAAGGTGCTTCTCAAGGGAAAGGTTTAGGTATTAGGTTTTTACGCCATATTGAACGGAATTCTATTCTGCTTTATATGATCGCTTCAGACTCAAAAGATATTAGAGCAGAATATAACACTCTGAAAAAGGAACTGAAACGCTACAATCCGGAATTATTAGATAAAGCATCCCTTTTGGCCATCTCCAAATCTGATTTACTGGATCAGGAATTAATGGATGAGATCAAAAAAGAACTCCCGTCAGGGATAAAATTCGTTTTTATTTCCAGTGTAATGCAGCAAGGACTCCTCGATTTGAAAGATCTAATCTGGAAAGCTCTTAATTAATTTACTGACATAGTCTTATTTAACAGAGTCTCTGCAATCAACAAATCCTCAGAAGAGGTAATCTTGATGTTTTGATAGTCACCATCGACGAGATTAATCTTCAGGCCATAATTCTCAGCCACTGAGGCATCATCGGTAAGAGAAGCATTAAATTCCACACTATATGCTTCTTTAAGTTCATCAACTTTAAAAACCTGAGGGGTTTGTATTATCATGAAGTTACTGCGATCCTCTGCTATCGTGCCTCCGGCATTTATCCTGCGGATTGATTCTTTTAAAGGTACTGACAACACTGCACTTCCACTTTCGGAAGCAATCTCAAAGGCATTTCGAATCAGTTTTGGATTAATAACCGGTCTTACACCATCATGCACCGCTACAAGCCCCTTGCCTTCGATTGAATTCAAACCATTTTTTACGGATTGGAAACGTGTACTACCACCTGAAACCAACTTGTGCGGAACATCAAAATCATATTCAAGTGATAATTTCGTCCAGGTGCTGAAATGAGAAACGGGTAATACCAGGATAATCTCAAGCTTATGATCATACTTATAGAATCTAGTAAGTGTATGCATAAGTATGGGCAATCCAGCAACAGAAATGAACTGTTTTGGCAAATTAGAATCCATTCGCTTGCCAAGGCCACCTGCGACGATAAGGGCGTATTTCTTCATATTGAGGGAATTAACTCAAAAAGGAACCCAAATGTAAAAGAGGAAACTGAAACCAGAGACCTATATTATGAGCATAGCATCGCCGTAGCTGAAGAATCTGTACTTCTCCTTAATGGCGATTTTGTAAGCATCCCTAATTAAATCGTAACCGCCAAATGCGCAGGCCATCATTAATAGTGTGCTTTCTGGCATGTGAAAATTAGACACCAGGGCGTTGCAAATTTTGAATTCGTATTCAGGAAAAATGAACTTGTCAGTCCAACCTTCGTTTTCTTTTAACCTGTTATTGGCTGAAACAGATGATTCGAGTGCTCTCATCACTGTTGTACCAATGGCACAAATTCTGCGCTTATCATCAAGACGCTCATTTACAAGTTTCACAGTTTCCGAATAAACCTTAAAGTTCTCAGAATCCATTTTGTGCTTCGTCAAGTCCTCAACATCAACAGGACGAAAAGTACCAAGCCCAATGTGCAACGTTATTGGGCTTATGTCGATGCCTTTTAGTTCGAGACGCTTCAATAATTGACGTGTGAAATGTAATCCTGCGGTAGGAGCGGCAACAGCGCCGACATGCTTTGCGAAAATCGTTTGAAAACGTTCCCTATCTTCGGGTTCAGTTTTGCGCTTGATATATTTAGGTAGAGGCGTTTCTCCTAAAGCATCAATCAAACCATCAAATTCTTCATCGGAGCCATCATACAGGAAGCGAATTGTCCTTCCTCTTGATGTTGTATTGTCAATTACTTCAGCCACTAATTCCCCTTCACCGAAATAGAGCTTATTCCCAACCCGTATTTTCCGGGCAGGATCCACAAGAACGTCCCATAGATGCATCTCTTTATTAAGTTCTCTCAATAAAAAAACTTCAATTTTCGCACCTGTTTTTTCTTTATTACCGTATAACCTTGCTGGAAACACTTTGGTGTCGTTGACTATGAAACAATCCCTGTCATCAAAATAATCTACAAGATCCTTGAATATTTTGTGCTCAATTTCACCAGTGTCCTTATGAATAACCATAAGCCGGGACTCATCTCGGTTTTCACATGGATACAATGCAACAAGACCTGGGGGTAGATCGAATTTAAATTCTGATAGTTTCATAAAATATTACGGTATTAAATGAGGGATAGGATTTGATAAGAGGGCGCAAAGTTAAGTATTTTGCGCAAATAGAAGCGTGACAAAATTTATTTTCCAATAGTATGAAAAGCTCATTGAACTTTATCTGGCAAATAATTGAAAGTTTTCGATTCGCAGGTAATGCTTTAAGAGCAAATCTTCTTCGCACAACGCTTTCACTTCTCGGCGTAACAATTGGAATTTTCGCAATAATAGCAGTTTTTACCGTCGTTGACTCACTTGAAAAATCCATTAAAGACAGTCTTGATTTCCTCGGCACTGGGAATATCAATGTTGAGAAATGGCCCTACGGATTCGGTGGCGGTCCTTATCCATGGTGGAAGTATGCAAGTCGACCTAATCCGGATTATGACGAATATGAATTTCTTGTGGAGAATGTCAAAAATTTCCAGGCGATAGCAATTATTGTGCGGAGAAACAATGTACCACTCAAACATGAAAGCAATAGCTCAGAAGGGAACAACCTTATTGGAATTGTATATGACCACAAAGATGTTTTTGAGATACCCATGGCTACAGGCAGATATTTTACGCTACAGGAAATGGGAAATGCCAGCAATGTTGTCATAATAGGAGACCGTGTAAGGCAAGAGCTGTTTCCTTTTACAACGGCAATCGGAAAGGACATAAAAATAAAAGGTTTGGCATATCATGTAATTGGGACTATGGAAGAAGAGGGAGAAGGTTTTCTCGATACTCCTACCAATGACAATGCCGTCTATATACCCTATAAGTCTTTTACTAAACTTTATTACACCGGCCGAAGACGCGGTATAGGGAGTTCGATAACCATAAAGGGTCTTGAGGACGATCAGAATCTCTACAATTTGGAAGCAGAACTAAAAGGCCTTATGCGAAGAAAAAGAAGTTTAAAGCCGAAAGAAGAGGATGACTTCGCACTTAATCGACCGGAAGCAATATCGAACTTCATCAGTGTCACATTTGGTGCCCTCTGGCTTGGAGGGTGGGTTATCGGGGGATTTTCGATATTAATTGGTGGATTTGGTATTGCCAATATCATGTTCGTTTCAGTGAAAGAACGCACCCCTATCATTGGAATTCAAAAGTCGTTGGGAGCCAAAAATTATTTTATCCTTAGTCAATTTCTTTTCGAGTCAATCTTTCTGAGTGTTCTCGGCGGTTCGATTGGTATCCTTCTGGTATATCTTGCCAGTTTTATCGATTTGGGTTCTTTGGATATTATTTTGAGTGTGAAAAATATTATGATTGGTCTGGGTGTTTCAGTGATAGTGGGGACCTTGTCCGGCATTATCCCGGCAGCTGCCGCAGCAAGAATGGATCCTGTTGAGGCGATTAGAACCCAATGATAGATTTTTGCGGAATGATCTCTAATTGAGATGAATTACTTCCACAAGTTTGGTTCCTCAATCATGCCATAGGAATGATCTTTGTATAATTTGAGACTCCTCACCTGGTCTTCTTTGCTGAAATGTACCAGCTGGATTTGATCTTCAAATTTTTCTAACATGATGTTGTTTTCAATCCCAATAAGTCTCAACTGATCTACATTGGAGATTTCTATGAATGTCCACAAAGCCAATCCCTCGATTTCACTACCGAGGTAGTCATATTCAGTTTGGTAATCATTCACCCAAATCTTCAGGTTTTCTTCCAAATAATCTTCAACCCATTTGTCAAGTTTTGGTTTTTGATTAGGATCGAGCACATTAATTGATTCCGCGTGCTTTTCAGCCAAGGTCAACTCAAGATCATCAAGAAACATTCGAACCGATATCTCAATTGTCTTCTTTTCCTGGTTATAGGCCATTTCGCTAATGCTTACATGAAATGGGTGCAGATTGATTAAAATCAGTCCAATTATTTCGGTAAAAAGTTTTATGGCTATCATCAAAAGATAATTAGATTTTAAAATTAGCCGTTAATTGCAATTTTTGTACCGCATTAAACTTAAATGATGTCGGAGTTCGGGCTTTACTTCAATCTTGGGACCGAGCATATCTTAGATATTAGAGGATATGATCATATCCTTTTTGTCATATCGTTGTGTGTATTGTACTCAATTGCAGATTGGAGGAAAGTACTCATTCTTGTGACAGCTTTCACAATTGGCCATAGCATAACGCTGGCGCTTGCAACGCTGGGAATAATCACGATGGATTTGAAGCTTATTGAGTTTCTCATTCCTGTAACAATTTTCATCACCGCAGTTTCAAATCTTTTTTCAAGTGAGACCGTTGAACGATCTAAAGTTCAAATTAACTACGTATACGCTTCTTTTTTCGGGCTTATTCATGGCATGGGATTTTCCAGTTACCTAAAAAGTTTATTGGGCAACGATACTTCGATATTCACGAAACTTTTTTCTTTCAATCTGGGGATAGAAGTTGGTCAGGCCTTAATTGTGGGCATTTTTCTGGGTGTAACTGCCATTTTCCAGTCTATATTTAAGGTCAGTAATCGAGACTGGATTACGATTATTTCATCGGCAATTGCTGGCATTGCATTGACAATGATGATTGAGAATAAATTTTGGTGATGATAAAACCTAAAAATGATGAGAAAACTATTTGTATTACTAATCCTGGGAACACCGGGGTTTCTTGCCTTTCCCCAGGAAAAATGGGGAAGTAAATTCGAACAATTAGGGACGACGCTTCCTACACCCAATAGCTATCGAACGGCATCTGGAGCGCCAGGAAAGGAATACTGGCAGCAGCGAGCTGATTACACAATTTCCGTTGAGTTAGATGATGAGAACCAAAGAATATCAGGTACCGAAACAATTACCTATTTCAACAATTCGCCCGACCAATTGAATTATCTCTGGCTGCAGCTTGATCAAAATATGAGGGGTAAAGATTCAAACACACCCTTAGTGAGATCGAGCCGGATGAGGTCCGAGATATCAGGGAAACAGCTATCAACCATGTTTGATGATTGGGACTATGATGGGGGATTTAACATAACATCAGTCGCTGATAATAAAAATAACGACCTCCAATTCACAGTAAATAAGACCATGATTAGGGTTGAACTTCCACAACCACTTGAATCTGGCGGGGAATATTCATTCAATGTTGGGTGGTGGTACAATGTCAATGACCGTATGAAAGACGATGGTCGGAGTGGTTACGAATATTTTGCCGAAGACGGGAATTACCTCTACACCATAGCCCAATTCTATCCTCGCATGGCGGTTTATGATGATGTGACGGGGTGGCAAAACAAGCAGTTCCTTGGGCAGGGTGAGTTTGCTCTCACTTTTGGTAACTACAATGTTAAAATTACGGTTCCTACCGACCATATTGTTGGTGCAACAGGAACATTGCAAAATCCGGAAGATGTGCTTTCGGCCAGTGAAAGACAAAAATTTGAGATGGCTAAGAAAGCCTTTGACAAACCAGTAATTATTGTCTCAGAAGCAGATGCACGAAAAAAGGAGAAAGGCAAATCGCAGAATAAAACAACCTGGGAGTACAATGCCGATAACGTAAGGGATTTTGCTTTTGCAACATCAAGAAAATTCATTTGGGATGCAATGGCAGTCAATATCGGCGATAAATCACCTTTGGCGATGTCCTATTACCCAAAAGAAGGAAACCCACTTTGGGAATTGGAATCTACCAGGGCTGTGGCCAACACGCTAATTACCTACTCGAAATACACCATCGATTACCCATACCCGGTGGCCATTTCAGTTCATACCGCCTCTATTGGGATGGAGTATCCTATGATTTGTTTCAATTATGGTAGACCCAAAGAAGACGGCACCTATTCCGATGCAGTAAAATGGGGTATGATTGGTGTAATTGTCCATGAAGTGGGACACAACTTCTTTCCAATGATCATTAATAGTGATGAACGTCAATGGACATGGATGGACGAAGGACTCAACTCTTTTATTCAGTCTCTTTGTGAAAGGGAGTATTATCCAGGTAAACCACTGGCTCGGGGAACCGCTACGAGCATGATCAATTACATGAAAGGGAATAAAGAATTTCAGCGCCCAATCATGACCAACTCAGAACAAATCCTGCAATTTGGTAACAATGCTTATGGCAAGCCAGCTGCGGCTTTATGGATACTTCGACAAACAATAATGGGCCCCGAACTTTTTGACTATGCCTTCAAGGAATATTCGAGGAGGTGGGCATTTAAACACCCTTCACCTGCGGATTTTTTCAGGACTATGGAGGATGCGTCGGCAGTTGATCTCGACTGGTTTTGGAATGGATGGTTCTATACCACAGATCATGTAGATATCTCAGTTGATAATGTGAGATGGTTTAAAATGGAGGTTGATGAAAAAAGCTTCGAAAAGCGTGCCCAGGGTGAGATTAAGAACTCCAGGCCAGAAGGGCTTCCTGCAAGTTTTGAAGAGGTGGCTGAGACTTTTATGTTTAGCGATACCCGTGGTTATGAATACCAAGAATTTAGGAACACATTGGATGACGATGCAATTAAAAAGAATAACGCCTCCAAAAACTTTTATGAAATCACTTTTAAGAATAAAGGAGGCCTTGTTATGCCCCTTATCATCGAATGGACCTATGCTGATGGGTCGACGGAGATAGAAAGGGTCCCGGCGGAAATCTGGAGGTTAAATGAAAATGAGGTTACGAAAGTTTTTGCTAAGGCGAAGGAGGTTACCAACATATCATTGGATCCATTTAAAGAAACGGCTGATACTTATACTAATGATAATGTCTTTCCGAGGGTAGAAGAACCCTCGCGATTTAACCGTTTTCAGGAAAAATAGCTCACTGGATTGCCCTCCCGAAATGTCTCGGGACAAGCAGGGCAATGACAAGAAGAAGAGCGAATGGGCAGCACGTCTCATTGCTTTTGATGAAAGCGACCCGACATGTGTTCTTCTTAACGCGGGGTCGCGTTGCAGACCCCATTGGGACATCAGTAGGGTCGTTCCTGATAGCTTATTTAGGCATTGGCAGACCGATTTTCTTCAACAAAGCCTGGTACCGTGGTTCGCCGTTTAAAGGTTTCCAAAAAGGGCCATTTAAAAGTAGTATTCCCATTTTTTGTGAGGCCATAACTTCTAAATAATCAATCGCTTTTTGATGGTCATTCAAAATCATGCTCATCTGTGCCCTGACCATTGGGAGTTTACTATTATCAGAAATTATGCGACTTGCCACTCCGTCCCAACCCGATTGATCATAAATACTTTGTAATTGTTCTACATTTCCCCCTGTAACGTCTTGGCTCTTGATCCAATGATTAAAAGCCAAATTCTGGTCTCCACGTAAGTAATAAGAAATAAACAGCACTATGCGTTTGATAAAAGTTTGGTTCCATTTCAAGAGCTTTCTCTGCCCATTCAATTGCCTTATCGTAATCCCCGGTCTTATTAAAATGCAGTGCAAATAGATAATGGCCGACCAAAGAGAGCGGATCCAATTCAAGGGCTTTTGTTAATTCACTATAAGCTTCATCTTGCTTTCCTAATGCTTGAAGTAAAAGGAAATGCCACTGGTATGCCGAAGCATAATTTGGGCTTAGGCTGATTGCCTTTTGAAAACTTTGCTCTGCGGCATCCCAATCAAAATCGTAAAACATTTGCGGATAAGCCAGCGCTGCATAGGCCTGGCCTGAAGTATTATCCAGTTCCAATGCTTTTAACGCAGCTGCCCTTGCCTTGGGATAACCCTCCAGAGGATCAATGTGGCCATACGTCGACAACATATTGTAAGCATCTGCCACGCCTACATAAGCCAGCGCATATAATGGATCAGCATCAACTGCCTTGTTAAAAAGATCAAGGGATTTCTGCAAACCTTCACCGCTCCTTTTATTCCAAAAATATCGACCCTCCAAATAGAGATTGTATACAACCATATTCGCCGTCTGCTTTTTAACCAGGGAACCGCTGGTCGATGTGATATGAACCTGTAGGGCACCTACTATTGATTTTGACAATTCATCCTGAATGGCAAATATGTCCTCCATTTCCCGCTCATAAGTTTGAGACCAAAGGTGAAAGCCATCCGCGGCATTGATTAGCTGTGCCGTCACCCTTATTCTATTTTGCGACTTCCTTATGCTTCCCTCAAGAATGGTGGCTACTCCCAGTGTTTCAGCAATGGATTTGATGTCTTTTGCTGCACCTCTAAATTGAAATACTGAGGTTCTTGAAGATACTTTTAAGTCCGGTATTTGAGCCAGCGCATTGATGATCTCCTCTGAGATGCCATCACAGAAATACTCCTGATCTTTGTCAGGGCTCATATCTGCGAAAGGAAGTACCGCTATAGATTTGTCGATTGCCAGCGTATCTGCATTTTCGATAGTGCTTGGATCAGATGAGTTGGAGCTCCAATATTTATTGTACACAAACTGACCTACCAAGGCCAATAACAATACACCAATAGCAACTTTACTTGTTAATGGTTTCTTCTTATCGTCAGGATAGAGATTCTGTTCAGCCTCAACTGATGTTGTTCTGATCATCCCTTCGGGACTCATTTCAAAAGCCCATGCAAGGATTAAGGCAATGGGGAAGCCGATAGCCAGGAAAAACAGTAAAGCCTGCATCACCCAATCGGGTGCTTTAATAGCCGGAAGTACGATAGCGCCTATCTGCATGATCAACCACGCCACAATGACGTAGGCAATGGCTACCTTATAGACATTCCGTCTTTTAAGCTCATGGAAGAAGTTAGGTTTTGGCATTGGTTTTAAAGATAGGATTTTCTTCGGGTAATTGATGTATCAATTACAGGGAGGGACTTCTGAGGCCATCACTTATTCCTTTAAATCGTCATTCCTGCGCAAAGCAGGAATCCCATTAATAATGGGAGATTCCTGATATCGCTCGGCTCTTCAGGAATGACGAAAATGCGTCGGGAATTGTTTGCGTAATGCCCTGTCGAGCCCGCCTGCCGGCGAGGCAGAGCAATGACAAAAGAAGAGAATCTGAAGTTCAGAGACAATTACATGGCAGGAACCGCTGCTTTATTCTTAAAAGACTCCCGCGGCTTCAGGTTTAACACCTGGAACATCGCTTTGTCCTGGTTAACTTCGGGATTAGGAGTAGTCAATAATTTATCGCCGGCAAAAATAGAATTTGCCCCGGCAAGGAAGCAAAGCGCCTGTTCTTCGGTTGTCATGCGAATACGACCAGCTGATAACCTCACCATGGACTTGGGCATAAGAATTCGGGCTGAAGCAATCATGCGTACCATCTCCCAGACTGAGACATTCTCCTGATCTTCAAGAGGTGTTCCTGGGACAGGGACAAGGGCATTAACGGGTACAGATTCAGGGTGCTCGGGCAAAGTGGATAATGTGTGCAGCATTCCAATTCTATCTTGGGTGGTTTCTCCCATGCCAATGATACCACCAGAACAAACTGATATTTTAGCCGTCCTTACATTTTCAAGGGTCTCCAGGCGATCATCGTATGTTCTTGTAGAAATAATTTCATCGTAGAATGCTTCACTTGTATCCAGGTTATGATTGTAAGCATAGAGTCCGGCTTCCTTCAGTTTTTTGGCTTGATCTTCTGTGAGCATTCCTAAGGTGCAGCAAACTTCTAACCCCATCCGGTTTACACCTTTTACCATTTCCAGCACCTTGTCAAAGTCACTGTTATCCCGCACTTCCCGCCACGCTGCTCCCATACAAAAACGCGTGCTTCCAGATTCCTTGGCTGCTTTAGCATTGTCAAGCACCTCATCAACCTCCAATAACTTGTGAACTTCTACATCCGTATGGTATCTGGCTGCCTGTGGGCAATAAGAACAATCTTCGGGGCAACCACCTGTTTTTACTGAAAGAAGAGTACAAACCTGTACTTCAGAAGGATCATTGAATTTACGATGTACTGTTGCCGCTCTGTAGATCAACTCCAGGACAGGAGAATGATAAATTTCACTTATTTCCTCAGTTGTCCAGTCGTTTCTAATTTCCATATCCTATTGCTGACTCAATTTAATTCGAATTCAAAAGGCAGCCGTGCCTGGGTGCCCTGGTAATTGCGGGCTTTATCTAAAATACCTGCGAATGGTTCCAGAATTCCCAACTCTCTATTTCGGATTATTGCCTGCACCTGGCCTCCAAATTCGGAAATAATCTCTTCAAAAAAGGATTTTTGCTCGGGGTAGTAAACAACGCTATACTCTTCAAGATCTGCCGCTTCTGCTGCAATTTTAATAGCATCTTTCAAGCCACCTATCACATCAACAAGGCCATTTTCGAGAGCGGTTTGTCCATGCCATATCTTGCCTGATGCAATAGCTTTAATATCATTGTTGTCCCTTTTTCTTCCGGTAGAAACTTTATCGATGAAGGTCTCATAACTGTTCTCCACACCATGCTGTATTATCTCCTTTTCCTGATCGGTCAATGAGCGGGTAACGGTGAAAATGTCAGAATACTCTCCTGTTCTTACCACATCATGGGTGATGCCCAGTTTGTCTGTGAGAAATGGACCGAAGTTGAATAGCATCCCAAATACGCCAATTGAACCTGTAAGTGTGGTTGATTGACAAACAATCGTGTCGCAAGGCGCAGCAAGATAGTAGCCACCCGAAGCTGCATAATCGCCCATAGAGGCAATTACCGGTATGCTGTCGGCAATCAGGGAAATCTCTCTCCAAATAACGTCAGAAGCTGTCATTCCACCACCAGGCGAGTTGATTCGCAGCACCAAGGCTTTAACTTTTGAATTATTTCTTAAGTTTTTTAAGGTAGAAGCAAATTTCTTCGACCCGATGGTGTAATTGGTACCGTCTCCGCCTAGAATTTCACCTTCAGCAACTACTACGGCCACACGATCACTGGCATAAGGTTCATTTTTCGACCAATTGAGATAATAATCCTTGGTTGAAACAAAATTAAAGTCATCATCTTGTTCCATGTCCGCAAGTTCTTTCAACCTATTTTCAACCTGATCTGCATAAAAAGAATCGGTGATTAGCCCGTGTTCCTTAGCTGAGGCCGGACTGGTAACTAACATAGAATTAGAGATTTCTCTAACTGTACTGACCTCCAAATTTCTGGATTCTGCTATTTCGGCAATTACCACGTCGTTAAGTGATGAAAGCCACGTTTCTAATTGGAGCCTGTTTTCTGGGCTCAAGTCTTTCCTAATGAAGGGCTCCACGGCACCCTTAAATTCACCCACTCTGAAAATTTGTGGCTCCACACCTAACTTTTCAAATGCACCCTGATAGAATGTGATATTCGCACTGATGCCATTGAATTCAATGGAACCTTCAGGCTGAATATAAATTTCATCGGCGATGGAAGCGAGGTAATATGCTTTCTCAGAATAAAACTCGCCGTAAGCCAGAACAAATTTTCCCGAAGATTTGAATTCTTGAATAGCCTCTCTTAACTCGGTAAGGCTGGCATAACCACTGCTGAGAAGTCCTGTTCTAATGTATAACCCTTTGATGTCGTCATCGCTGGCTGCCTGCCTGATGGCAATGGAGGCGTCGATCACTGATAACATTGGGGCGGATTCACCTAAGAATTCCGAAAAGGGATCATTTGGAACCTTTTCATGAATTTCGCCGCTGAGGTTTAAACGAAGGATCGAATTCTCACTAACCACCATGGTTTGATTGGATGAAGCTGGGATGATAGCAATGACGAGAAAAAATCCAATAAATGCTATAAAGCTGAAGACAAAAAGTCCAGTGATTACAGCGAGAACGTTTTTTAGGAAATTCATATTTTTTAAAAGGTGCGCAAATCTATTAAAGATAGCGATAGCTGGATAATTTTAAGGCTTCAAATGTTACTATGATTCATAAAGCCACACTTCTTCTTGGAACAAATCTTGGAAACAGGGATGATAACCTGAGAATGGCTTGCGAATTAATTTCTAAAGATTTAGGTGTACTATCGAAACAATCCTCCATATATAAAACAGCAGCCTGGGGGAAAATCGATCAACCGGATTTTCTTAATCAGGTAATTATAATTGAAACCACCCGGACTTCACAAGCACTTATAAAAGGCTGCCTGGCAATTGAAGTACAAATGGGAAGGATAAGAAAACATAAATGGGGCGAAAGGATCATTGATATTGATATCCTCTATTTCGATGATGAAATCATATACTCTACTAATTTAGCAATACCACATCCGGGGATTCCAAATCGCCGATTTACCCTGGTTCCTTTAGTTGAGATTGCTCCCAACTATCTTCACCCCATTCTAAACAATACACATGAAGCCCTTCTTGAGGAATGTAATGACAAGTCGGAAGTGGAATTATATTTAGGTCAAAATTAAAATGGACTGGCTTGAAATTCTATTAGTTCTTATCATCGGAGTGATTGCGGGGTTTGCCAATACGGTAGCTGGCGGAGGCTCATTACTCACCGTACCCGTATTGATATTTCTGGGTCTGGAGTCGGTTGTGGCCAATGCTACTAACAGGGTTGCCATTTTATTTCAAAACATTTTCGCTGTTCGTGGTTTCAAGAGCAAAGGTGTTGATGCCTTTCCATATGCCTATTACCTGGCAGGTTCGGCATTGATCGGCTCCATCATCGGCGCTAAAATCGCTGTAGAAATAAAAGGAGAAGTATTTAACCGAATTCTTGCGATTGTAATGGTGCTTGTTATAGTGATTACGATTTTCAAACCTTTCAAGAACAAACATGGGTCTTCTGAAAAACTTGATAAGAAATCGATGATCATTGGTATTCTCTCGTTTTTCTTTGTTGGTATTTATGGTGGGTTTATCCAGGCTGGAGTCGGTTTTTTTATTATCGCCGTGTTAGGGTCGGTCAATAACTTTTCGCTGGTTAAAACCAACAGCGCTAAGGTATTTGTGATCCTCATTTATTCGATTTCAGCAATAGTTGTGTTCATCTATGAAGATGTCATCAATTGGGAATATGGCCTCACACTGGCCATTGGCAACTCAACAGGAGGCTGGTTTGGTTCACGCTGGCAGGTCGACAAGGGAGATAAGTGGATTAGAATATTCCTGGTTGTCGCTGTAAGCTTAATGGCCATAAAACTGTGGTTTTTTTAGATGATTGATTGGCAAGAAATAAGGAATCGATATCCATTGGTAAACTCCTGTGCCTATCTTGACAATGCACGAACTGGTGCGATTTCAATTGGTACTGCCAACAAGTGGAAGGAATATATCCATGACCAACTCGAAAATGGGGCACTCCATCGTGATCAATGGTTGGCAACTGTTGAAAAGACCAGAAATCTGGTTTCTGACTTGTTAAAAGGCCAATCGGAAAGCATTGGGTTTATTACTGACGTCTATTCAGGGATAGGGTTCATATCCCTATCATTAAAGAAACTGAAGAAGGTTGTTCTTGTTGATCATGACTTCCCCTCTCTTATTCAACCCTGGGTTAGGAATGGCTATGAATTAATATGGATTCCCCGCGAGGATGATTTAACAATTGATTTAAATAAAATTGAAGTGGCTCTGAAATCAGGAGGTGAAATTCTTGCGGTAAGCTGGGTGCAGTATAGTTCCGGTTATCGTTTTGAACTTGATAGACTGGGCCTACTTTGCAAAAAATACAATGCCAAACTAATAATAGACGGCACCCAGGGCTTTGGTGCCTTGCCTCTTGATCTCCAGAATTTGGAAGTAGATGCATTTGTGGCCAGTGGCTTTAAATGGATGACTGCCGGATTTGGTGTTGGAATTGCATACCTCTCTCCTGAATTCAGGGCATTACTGGGTCCTGATGATAAAAATACCTCAGGGATTCTGGAACATTCGCACCCAAAATTCCAAAGTATCTTAGGGCTCGAAAACGCATTGGCAGAATTAAAAGAAATTGGATTGGAAAACATCCAAACCCGGACAGCACTCTTATCAAATTACCTGCAAAATGAACTCTTAAAAACCGGAGCTGAAACTCTTTCCAATTTTTCTGTTGGGAATTCATCACCGATAAGGCTAGTACCCGGAAATCAGGCGTCATTTGAGAGACTTTCCAAAGTGAATATTAGGGTTACTTTCAGAGATGATTATTTGAGAATGGCACCATATTTTTACAACAGTGAAGCGGACATTGATCAATTAATCCATTTCGTTTCAAATAATTTAAGAACCACTTGATACTCCTTTATTATAATAAAGGCAACATACCAAATCAGCTAGAGATTGTTAAAAAATTTCTAGACAAAGAGGCCACATCTTACTTGGAAACAGATAATCTCACCAACCAGAAATGTAACGGAGTTACTGGAATCATTGTGATTGGGGGGGATGGAACTATAAATCGTGCTGTCAATCAGCTCAATTGTTTTGACCTTCCGATTGGAATTGTGCCAGGCGGTAGTGGTAACGATTTTATAAAATCAATCAATATTGGAAAAGGCTTGAATGAACAGATTAAAACTGCGGTTCACGGGGAAGTGATGGCAATTGATATGGGTGACTGTAATGGCCGTCTTTTTGTTAATGGGTTTGGGCTCGGATTTGATGGCCAGATTGCTTATGAATTTGATCAAAACAGAACAATCTTAAAAGGGCATGCTGCTTATTACTACCATGTATTAAGAATTCTTGCTGGCTACAAACCCCGTCAATTGAAATTTGAAATTGATGGTAAGGGATATGAAGAGAAGATACTCCTCATCGCCGTTTCTAAAGGCACAACTTTCGGTGGGGGTTTTAAGCTTACGCCTCATGCAAGGCTCAATGACGGCAAATTTGCGATTTGCCTGATCAAAGATTTGAAACCTATAAAACGTTTCCTCAACCTTGGATTACTGAAAGATGGAACACATAGTAAGCTACCAGAAGTTGAATTATTAAAAGGAACTCAAATTAAAATTCATCGTCAGGAAAACATGATCGCTCACGTTGATGGAGAGATTGTTGGACGGCCACCGTACGAACTAAAAATCATCGATCGGAAACTTCGATTAAGGGTGGGAAACACAGCGTTCAATTAGTTCGACATCCCTTTTGGCCATATCAAAAGTGAACTTTGGGGGGACGCCTTTTCGTAATGCATCGAAAAAATCCCGGAACATTCCTTTATATCCTGCTATATCAGTAATTCCTGGCCAGATGAATTTTCGTTTCTTTCCTCTCACATAAATAAAAACTCCATTTGATTCAAAAGTCACAGAACCTTCGGTACCGTAAATTCTGGAGATTCTGACGCCTTTCATTGAAGTGTTTACTTCCCATGAATAAAGCAGTGTCCCAATCGGTCCATTTTTGTACTTGAAGGTAACATTATGGCTTTTTGAGGAGTCTTCTGCACTACCCGGTTGCCAACCCCGAACTTCTTCCACCTCTAATCCCAAATTGGCCATAAAATTTACCCAATGGATCCCTCCCTCAAATAGTGCTCCACCACCGGAAACGTTAGTATCGTCCCGCCAATCGCCGGTCTTTTGTGTCTTGGTAGCATTTACATAGAGAAACAAGGGCTTTCCAATAACACCAGAGTCCAGGACCTTCCTCAATTTCATTGCAACCGGCTTGTAATAGTAGTTTTCCGCAATTAATACCTGGGTTCCCGACTTTTCAGCTGCCTTTCTAATTATTTCAAAATCTTCGGATTTCAGGTAAGGAGGCTTTTCTACAATTACATGCTTACCAGCTTCCAGCGCTTTCAGGGTTAATTCAAGGTGATTAATAGGAGGAGTGGCGATAAGAATCACATCAATGTTTTCATCTGTTATGGCCTCTTCATAATTGCCATAAGCTCCCTTTCCAAAATATTTTTTGTTATAGTCGGTTGCTTTTCGAATATCGTTACTCGCAAAATATAGGTAAATATTATCGAACCTTGAAAGCGTTTTGCTATGAATACGAGTTGCAAAGCCACATCCTAATAATACTATTCGGATTAAGCCACTCTCCTCTATTTTCTTGTACTCCATACATTGGTTTTTGCCGGTACTCCAAGGTAGAAATTAGCGCTTAACTTTTTTAGCATTGAATGTCAATGTCCCCTATTTGCTTGCAGAAACTTTTCCTGAATTATTTCTTGTACCGATCGACTTTCAATTTTGCTTTCAAGCCATGAAATTATATCAAGGTAAAGGAAAGGTCTCTTTTCGAGCGGGTCATAAGAAATCTGGATAAGCTTGTCCTTAAGTTTATTGAACTCTTTTTTTATGTCTGCAGGAATTACCCTGGGAAGCCTCCTTAGAAACTTAAATATTTCCAACTGCATGTGCTGGAGATTATCCATTTTGGCAAGAAACCTATAAACGGATTTCACCTGGGATTCAACGAGATCACTGTTACCTAATTCAAAATGGGCGATGAGATTCAGAATTCGAGCAAAGCAGTGAAGGTCTTCTCTAAGGTTAATGTCACGGAAATTGATGATTTTATTCAAGTACTTAATTGCCATCTCATTCTTGCCACTTCCGAAGTAAAGGCATGCTATCTTGTAATAAAAAAGAAGTAACCAGTGATCATCAAGTTTCCCGGAAAAACTTTTTAATTCTTTTTCAAATTCAGGTGCTATCGCAAGGCCTTTGTCAAATGTGCCTTCAAGAAAATGCTTGTTGATGCGACCAAGGTAAACGTACAGGAAGAGTAAGACCTTGTTGTTGTCAGTGAATGAATGACTTTCGCTATTTCTTAATTTTTCCATTTCTTCAATGAGTTGATTGTGCTTTTCATACGACATCGTGTTAAAAAGCGCCAACTGAAGGTTATGCAATCCTTTAATGTAAAGGTCCATTTGCTTTTCAATCATCTCTGGATTATCGTGGAATAAATCCACCCAGTACTGGGCATTTTTATAGCAATTAGGAAAATCCTGAACAATATTGAAATACCATCCCTTGGCCTGAAAAAGGTACAGCTTCTCAAAGAAAGTGAGATCTTCAATTCTGTAATTCGGTAGCTTTCCCTGGTAATAATTTTGAACCAATTGAAAATCATTTCGGTTTTTTACGTAGCCGACCTTGAGATATAGTCCATAAAGGGATAATGCCAGGTTAGAGAGTTCCTGAGCCCTAGCCACAATCCCACTTAATTCCCTTGATTCTTTGGTTAGGTTGTCCGCCCTGTCCTCGAGACTCCGAGTGATGTATTGAGACTCAATCATCTTTTCGAAATCTAGAATTTCAAGGTGAAGAATATTTTGATTTTCCTCTTTTGTTTTTTGCTTTATGCGATCAAGCACCCTGAGACTCTGGCGGTATAAGCCTTTGTTATACAGAATCCTGGCATAATCAATATTCTCCCTAATCTGGATGTCCGCATTTTGGTTAATGTGATTCAGTCTAAGGCTGGTAAGAATCTGTTTGTAGAGATGAGCTTTGAGATTTGATAACTGACCGGGCTTTATTTCATGACCTTTTTGAAGAATAGCATCTTCATTGTACTCCTTAAGTTGGTCAATAATGTCAAAAAGTCTTACAAATTTTGCTTCTTCATGAGGGGTAATTCGATTGGTATATACCTTAAAATTCCTCTTTTCTGATTTAGTTAATGACTTAATCAGCTCAAAAATAGGCTCCTGTGAAATTTTGGGCATTGTAATTTTTCCCTTAATTATTAGTCAATAAAGTGTTGTAAATCAATTAATTAGAATTAAAATATCGCATTTGGGCATCGTATTCACACAGATAATAGTCTCTGACAAACAACCAAATTAGTCTACTTTGGCTATTGAAAATACACCAAAAGTTTATGTCAAAGGATCGAATTTACATTTTTGATACCACATTACGAGATGGTGAACAGGTACCGGGATGCCAGTTAAACACGGAAGAGAAGGTAACTGTTGCTAAAATGCTTGAAGAACTTGGTGTCGATGTAATTGAAGCGGGTTTCCCTGTTTCAAGCCCCGGGGACTTCAATTCTGTGCAAGAAATTTGCAAGGCGGTCACTGAACCGATAATCTGTGGTCTAACAAGGGCAAAGGTAGTTGATATCGATTGCGCAGCACAAGCACTCCATTTTGCGAAAAGGAAAAGAATCCATACAGGAATTGGAGCTTCGGATATTCACATTGAGTATAAACTGAAAACAACCCGGGAAAAGGTGTTGGAGCAAGCCGTTGCTGCGGTCAAATACGCCAGACGCTTTGTAGATGATGTGGAATTTTATGCCGAAGATGCCGGGAGGGCAGATCAAGAATTTTTGGCCAGGATGGTTGAAGCAGTTATCAAGGCCGGGGCTACCGTTGTCAACATTCCTGATACTACTGGATATAACCTGCCGCAAATGTTCGGGGATAAAATAAAATATCTTGTTAATAATGTTCCGAATATTGATCAGGCTATTATCTCTGTTCATTGCCATAATGATCTGGGACTGGCCACCGCTAACAGCATTGCTGGCCTAATGAGTGGTGCAAGACAAGTTGAAGTTACGATAAATGGTATCGGTGAAAGGGCCGGGAATACTGCATTGGAAGAAGTAGTTATGATAGCCAAAAGTCACCCTCACCTGAATTTGGAAACTAATATTGATACAACAAAATTATTCCCGCTCAGCCAATTGGTATCGGATATGATGGGGATGCCTGTTCAACCGAACAAAGCCATCGTGGGTAGTAATGCATTTGCACACTCATCAGGAATACACCAGGATGGTGTGATAAAACATAGAGAGAATTATGAAATAATTGACCCGGCAGATGTCGGTGTTCCTGAGTCCACCATTGTTCTAACTGCCCGAAGTGGTAGAGCTGCCCTAAGGCATAGATTGCAAAATCTTGGTTATCCTTTTGATAAAGGAGACATGGAAGTAATCTACATCCGGTTTCTGGAACTGGCGGATCAGAAAAAACAGGTCGATGACCAGGATTTACATGAACTGGTAAATTCTGCCGAGTCACTGGTTTAATATAGTAGTATTTTTACAGCGTCATTTCGATTGCATCCTTTATTTAAGGATAGGCTTCGAAGTGACTTTTTTTGTGACAGATAATAAATAGAAGATGTCAAAAACATTATTTGATAAAATTTGGGATAGCCATGTGGTCAAACATATAGCCAATGGACCTGATGTGCTTTATATTGACAAACATTTGGTGCATGAGGTGACCAGCCCACAGGCATTTGCCGGATTGGAAAAACGGGGAATAAAAGTATCCCGTCCCCAGAATACAATTGCAACAGCCGATCATAACGTTCCTACAATTGATCAGCATCTCCCAATCAAGGATCAATTGTCAAAATTTCAGGTAGATAAGCTTACCGAGTACTGTGAAAAATTCGGCGTGACCCTTTATGGCCTCAATCACCCGTATCAGGGCATTGTGCACGTGATTGGACCTCAACTTGGCCATACTCAACCGGGTATGACAATTGTTTGCGGGGATAGCCATACATCAACTCATGGTGCTTTTGGAGCAATAGCCTTTGGAATTGGGACTAGTGAGGTAGAAATGGTGCTGGCCACGCAGTGCATAATGCAACCCAAACCCAAGAGGATGAAGATTTCTGTTGACGGAGATTTGACGAGCGGAGTAACTGCAAAAGATGTCGTACTCTATATTATTTCAAAAGTCTCTACAAGTGGCGGCACAGGTTATTTCATCGAATTTACCGGATCAGCCATTAGAAGCTTGTCAATGGAAGGTCGAATGACTGTCTGTAATATGAGCATTGAAATGGGAGCTAGGGGGGGCATGATAGCCCCTGACGAAAAAACGTTTGCTTATCTAAAAGGTAAGGAATTTGCACCCCAGGGAGATGATTTTAACAAAGCTGTTGAGAACTGGAGACAATTGCACACAGAACCTGACGCATTGTTTGATAAGGAATACAATTTTGATGCTGCTGATATTGAACCCATGATCACTTATGGTACCAATCCAGGAATGGGAGTAAAAATTACTGGCCGGATTCCGTCAATTGGTGAGGTGAAAGATTCTGAACGTAATTCTCTTGAACAGTCACTCACATATATGGGCTTTCAAGCCGAAGATGAATTGATAGGGAAATCTGTAGATTATGTATTTGTAGGAAGTTGCACCAATGGTCGTATTGAAGACCTACGTGAAGTTGCTAGGGCGGTGAAGGGCAAGAGAAAAGCCGACAACATTACCGCATGGATTGTTCCAGGTTCAAAACAAGTGGAAGAACAAGCCAACAAAGAGGGTATTACGAAAATTCTTGAGGAGGCTGGTTTTAAGCTTCGTCAACCGGGCTGCTCTGCTTGCCTGGCTATGAATGAGGATAAAATCCCTGCGGGTAAATATGCCGTTTCTACCTCGAATAGAAACTTCGAAGGCCGCCAGGGACCTGGCGCCAGAACGATGTTAGCAAGTCCATTAACGGCAGCTGCTGTAGCTATTTCTGGAAAAATTGTTGACCCAAGAGATGTAGTCGGTCTATAATTAAAATATTATGTCAAGAGAAAAATTTATTAGTATAGTGTCCACCGCGGTTCCATTACCTATGGAAAACGTAGATACCGATCAAATTATTCCGGCGAGGTTTTTAAAAGCGACGAGCCGTGAAGGTTTTGGAGATAATCTTTTCCGTGATTGGCGTTATGATTCAAATAATCAGCCGAAGCCTGATTTTGTTCTTAACAATCCGAAATATTCTGGAGAAATATTGGTTGGTGGAAAGAATTTTGGCAGTGGATCCAGCCGCGAACATGCAGCATGGGCCATTTATGATCATGGCTTCAAAGTAGTCGTATCTAGTTTCTTTGCGGATATTTTTAAAAATAATGCTTTGAATAACGGCTTGTTACCGATTCAGATAGGCGAAGATGAACTTGAGCAAATTTTTGATACAATCAATAGAGACAATAGGGCTCAGTTTGAGGTTAATCTTGCAGCCCAGGAACTAAGAATTCTATCAACAGGTAAGGCAATCTCTTTCGACATTAATCCATACAAAAAGGAATGCATGTTGAACGGTTATGATGATATTGATTATTTACTTAACCTTAAGTTGGAAATTGAAGCATTTGAGGTGAGCCACCGCTGAGATGAAAATCAAAATAATGGACACCACACTTCGTGATGGTGAACAAACATCTGGAGTATCTTTTTCAGAAAGTGAGAAGTTAACTTTAGCAAGACTTTTGTTGGAAGATTTGTGTGTTGACAGGATTGAAATTGCCTCAGCCAGGGTTTCAAAAGGTGAATTTTTCGGCTCCCAGAAAATAATCGATTGGGCATCGGCTAATGGCTACCTTGATCGTATTGAAATCCTTGGTTTTGTCGATGGAACAAAATCACTTGATTGGATAAAGGAATCCGGAGGTAAAGTGATTAATCTTCTTTGCAAGGGATCTCTGAGGCATTGCCAGCTACAACTAAAGAAAACTCCTGAAGAGCATCTTGCTGACATCTCTGAGGTAATTGATCAAGCCCAGAAAATGGGGATAATTGTGAATATCTATCTTGAAGATTGGTCCAGCGGCATGAGGAATTCACCGGAATATGTCTATCAAATGGTCAAGAACCTTCAAATGCTGCCCGTAAATCGGATCATGCTACCCGATACACTCGGCATTTTAAATCATGAAGAGTCTTTTGATTTCTGTAGCCAAATGACATCCTCTTTTCCGGATGTCCGTTTTGATTTCCATGCCCATAACGATTATGATCTTGCTACGGCCAATGTGTTTTCAGCATTGAAAGCGGGAATTGATACTTTCCATACTACACTGAATGGTCTTGGAGAACGGGCTGGAAATGTGCCATTATCAAGTGTGATTGGTGTCGTTCGAGACCATTTCAATTATGATATGTCCATTGATGAATCAAGGCTCTATCCTGTAAGTAAAATGGTGGAATCTTTTAGTGGGATAAGAATACCTCAGAATAAGCCCCTTATCGGAGAATTTGTATTTACACAAACCAGTGGTATTCATGCGGATGGAGACAATAAGGACAATCTGTATCATAATAATTTGAAACCAGAAAGGTTTGGTAGAAAGCGGCTTTATGCACTCGGAAAAATGTCCGGCAAGGCTAATATTAAAAAAAACCTGGATGAATTGGGTATTGACCTGGATGCTGAATCTTTAAAGAAAGTGACCGAACGGATTATCGAATTGGGTGATAAAAAAGAAACAGTTACAAGGGAAGATCTCCCTTATATCATTGCTGATGTTTTGAAGAGCGATAAAATTGAGAGTAAAATAATAGTTAAAAACTATGCTTTATCGGTGGCCAAGGGACTGAACTCAGTCGCATCTTTAAGTGTGGAGATTGATGGAAAATCCCATGAACACACCGCCACAGGTGATGGTCAATATGATGCCTTTATGAATGCGCTTTGGGCCATCTACAAAAAGCTTGACAAAAAGTATCCGCGTTTAACAGACTATTCTGTTCAAATTCCCCCCGGAGGAAAAACAGATGCTTTGGTTCAAACAACCATTACCTGGGACTTTGGTTATCAGTTTAAAACGACCGGTCTTGACTCAGATCAGACTATTGCAGCTATAAAAGCCACGGTGAAAATGTTGAATATCATAGAAAATAGACAAACAGTCTGAGTAGGAAATGGAAGAGTTCACAATTGCTAATCCACCGGTACACTTCAATTTACTTATAGCGAAAACTCAAGAAATGGGTTTCTCAATGAGATCGGATGAGTTGACTGGTTCATTTTTAAGAACCCTGACAGCATCAAAACCTGGAGGACGCATCTTAGAATTAGGCACAGGTACAGGGTTTGCTTTAAGTTGGATCATTTCAGGAATGGATGAAAAGACTTCCGTTACTTCTATTGACAATGATCCTGAAGTGTTGGCGGTAGCCACCCAATATTTTGGGGCAGATAAGCGGGTTGAGATCATTTGTCAGGATGGATTTGACTGGATAAAGAATTACGATGGCCCTGGCTTTGATCTTATTTTTGCAGATGCATGGCCGGGAAAATTTTACCTCTTGAATGAAACGTTAGACCTTCTAAATACTGGTGGGTTCTATCTGATTGATGACCTTGCTCCTCAAGATAATTGGCCTGTAGGCCATATTGAAAAAGTTGAGTCACTTATCGAAGAGCTTGAGGGTATTGAGAGCCTTCAACTAACAAGAATCAATTGGTCGACAGGATTAATTCTGGCTTCGAAAAAAACTATTAAATAATAATTGTAACGATGAATTTTAAAATAGCAACATTGCCAGGCGATGGCATAGGACCTGAAATTGTTGATCAGGCAATTAAAGTATTGAACGCCATTGGTCAGAGGTGTGGGCATCAATTCACATTTGAGTTTGGTCTTGTTGGCGCAGCCGCCATCGATGCAGCGGGTGATCCATTTCCAAATGAAACCCTTAAACTATGCATGGATTCTGATGCCGTATTATTTGGAGCCATTGGTGACCCGAAATATGACAATGACCCGAAAGCCAAAGTACGGCCAGAGCAGGGCCTTTTGGCTATGAGAAAACAACTTGGTTTGTATGCCAACATACGACCAGTATCAGTTTTTGAAGCTTTATTAGACAAAAGTCCACTGAAGCGGGAACTTATATCAGGTGTTGATTTTGTAGTAGTAAGAGAGCTAACCGGTGGAATATATTTTGGTGAACCTCGTGGTCGGTCAGAAGATGGTGAGAAAGCTTTTGATACCTGTACTTATTCAAAGTATGAAATCAAGCGAATCCTCGAGCTAGCCTTCGATTATGCCAGAAAAAGGAACAAAAAATTAACAGTAGTTGACAAAGCCAACGTATTGGCCACTTCAAGATTATGGAGAGAAACAGCTCAGGAAATGGAGCCCAATCATTCCGACATAACCGTAGATTATATGTTTGTGGACAATGCCGCCATGCAACTCATACAGTGGCCAAAGAAATTTGACGTAATGGTCACCGAGAATATGTTTGGAGACATTCTCAGCGATGAGGCCAGTGTTATTGCCGGTTCACTTGGACTAATGCCCTCGGCATCTGTTGGTGTTCATACTTCGGTATATGAACCTGTACATGGTTCATATCCTCAGGCTGCTGGTAAGAATATTGCCAACCCGATGGCAACAATTTTGTCAGCGGCCATGCTTCTTGAAATTTCCCTGGATTTGACTAATGAAGCAGAGATTATCCGCAGGGCAGTTGATTATTGTTTTGAAAAGGGAGTCCTCACAGAGGAACTTAAAAAGGAACAGCCGGCTTCAACTTCCGAAGTGGGTGATTTTATTGCGGACACAATTAGAGAAAAAAAAAGAACCCGCCTGAATGAAAAAAGCCGGCCTTTTAAAAGCTGGTTAAGTTAGAAACGTCCTATTTTCACGGTGAAGTTACCTGTGAAATTGCTAAGGTTGGAATCGGTAACTTCACCTAAATGTGCCCCCTGGATGTAACGATAACTACCTCCTAAACCGAGCCGTACTGTTTTACTAATATTGATTTCGATTTGAAGTCCGGGTTCAACAACTGCGAATGATGAAGATTGGAGATAGATCTTCCTTGGTAAATTATAGATGTCTAATTGCCTGTCAGTTTCATGGAAGGAACCTGCTCCAATCAAAATGGGAATTGTTAGGTGAACAACTTCCCTTGGAGCGATTATAAACCCCAGTATTACTCCTGCATATCCACCGTCCAGGCTGGCATCCTCGCTAATGTTGGGGATATCTACATTGGTAGTAACACCATAACCCCCTAAGCCCAAAATGACCTGCTTGTTGATGATTACACCGCCATATGCACCAGCTACCAGAGCCCGCGTCGAGGCTACATCTGTTATCTTAAAATCAACAGCACCAAACCCCTTTACTTCATTGTATTTACTTATAAGTGTCTTAACCTCATTGTGAAAGTCTTGAGCAAACAGATTATTTACCAAGAAGATAACAATTAAAGAAAAAACAAAATGTTTCATCATTTGTTAAAAAATGTATTTGACTGAAAGTGCAGTATCCCAGAATCTGAGATGGGTTGACCTCATCCCAACATAATCAAAATAGGGTTTCATGTCAATGGATATAGTAAGAGGGACGGCAAGCCATCTGTACTCGATCCCAATTAAGGCATCTATGCCCATGGTGAATTGATGTTTTTGACTATCGATTAATTCAACTTGACTGTTGGGAAGGTAAATGAAACGTTCTCTGAAATCTCTCTCGTAACCAAAATGACCTCCCACACCATAGTTTAAATACATCCTATCACTTATTCCCCATTTGAGGGGTTTGTGAAACTCGTACAATCCTGTCAGTTGAAGACCATCATTCCTTCCGGTGAGTAACATCTCCATGGCCTCCTCATCTTGGATAAATTTTTTGAAAGTTACGCCTGAAGATAGTCCCAAACGCAATCCTGCTGACTGGTTATATTGTGCATAAGAATTTGCACAAATCAGGAATGCAAATATTAATAGATAAATTTTTCTCATTTCAGGCACTCTTCAATCTCCAAATCGCAGGCTTATTTGCTATGGTTTTTTGGTTGAAATAGGCACCTCTGAAAGGTGAACCGAGAGCGTCCCCCCCTGAGCTTTAATAGTTAGTTCACTTGGCAGCGTTGTCACATTGCCGTAATTACCTGTAACCACTGAAAATCCTTTTTTTTCGCTAAGTTGACGCCGATCAAATTTGTCAAAGCGGTTATCAAGGGAGAAGCCATCATCTTTAGCTATAAATTGAGCCTTGAATACCGCCTGGGCGTCGATCTGTAGATCAATATCTGCGGATCTTCCTTCAATCAAGATTTTAGAAAACTTAGAATCCACTTGTTGGGCATTTAATTCACCATAACTGAGACCCAGGTCAATAAAACTTTCAGCTTCACCCAGGTTTATTTTGCTAAACACTCCACTCCCTTGAATTACCTGCACTCTCCCAATGTTAATAAGATCATTCCTTGAATCCACCTTCACAGAGAACGCTTCTCCAATATTAATTTCGGAGGAGCTGCTGGTCAAATTCAGGTTTGCTGTCTTGCGTATCTCGAGTTCAGCTGCTCTGATCTCAAGGTCGGCATCCTGAATATTTTTCAAATAAGCCTTACCAAAACTAAGATTTATTCTAGTATTTCCCCTAAGATCATCGGATCTTAAATCACCATGAGACATTTCAAGGCGTAATGGGCCTGAATGTCTGTTTATATAGACATCACCAAATTTATTTTGTATTTCAAGAGCAGCTTTCTCGGGAATAAAAATTTCATAATCAACGGTTAATTTGTTTTTACTGAGTAATGATTTCGAATAATCTCCAATACCATTGAAAAGTTCCTTGAATGATCCTGAACTGCGGTCAAAAACCGTATTTAAGGTCAGGAAATTACTAACTTGATTGAAATCAAAGTCAACCCTATCTATAGTTTTTTTCGCATCGCTATAATTCTTACCGTAAGAGGTGACCTGGACATTAACTACTACCGAATCGGTGTTCCAGGTATTAATGATTACCTGCCCATATTTATTATTGATATTGACATTTACTCCGGTGGATACCTTAAATTTCCGGGAAATACTTTCTGTTAATTTTGTATCATCAACTGCTAATGATGGAGCAATTGAAAAGAGAATAAAAGCAAGTGTAATGTTATAAGTTAAAGCCTTCATCATTTTGTTCATCTTTGCTTTCTTGTATCTCTTCCAAAATTCTCTCCAAAATCTCAAGTTTGACCTGATAATTCAGGATCATCGCACTGATCACCTCATCATTGTCAGCGTCATCCTCGAGATCTTTCCTTAAATCGGCGTAGGCCTGATCCAGTAATTCCATGTCCTGCATAATGACTTCATCAAGGTTCATATTCCTGGCATGAATAGCCTCTATCTTTTCGCTTATCATATCAGTATAATATTGCTCAGTTTCGGCCCATTCAGGAGATAATTCATAAGTCAGCAGACTTTGTTCATTAGTGCTCAGGTTTTTCGTATAAAGCAAGGTGGTGACACCAACACCAATTATGAAAGCTGCCGCCACCCTCCATAACCACTTTATTTCAATGGCCCTTTTTGTTTTATTAAGTCTGATTTCAATTTCAGGCCAGAGATCATCAAAATCTAAGTCATAAATCTCAAATTCATCCCGTCTTTTTTTAATTAATTTTTTGAAATTATCCATTGCTCTAAGTGGTTTTTTCAAGTACTTTTCTGATTTTGACTCTGGCCTTACTATACTGCGATTTTGAAGCAGATTCACTAATCGCAAGTATCTGCCCAATCTCTTTGTGATCATAACCTTCAAAAAGATAGAGATTCAACACCGTCTTACATCCATCAGATATCTGATCTATTGCTTTCATTATCCTTTTAATTTCTGTCTGCGTAAAATCATCATTCAACGAGTCATCACTCTTATCTGGGATATCGAATTTTTCATCAAAATTGAACACTTCGAGTCTCTTTTTTTTTAGTGCATTGATACAGTGATTAATCATTATCCTTTTCAACCATGCTCCAAAAGTAACCTCATCCCTAAGGTTCTCAATTTTCGTAAAAGCATCAATGAATCCATCTTGCATAACATCCCTACCATCTTCATCATTCCCCATCATTCTCCGACAGGTATTAAACATCGCCTTAGCAAATATGCTGTACAACTCGTTCTGCGCCCTGCGATCACCCTCTTTACACCTGATTACCAGATATTTATGTATAGATTGCTGGCCGGGCTCCAATCCTTCCGAATGCTTTGTTGATAAAGACAGGGTCGTTTTCAAAAGGTTTCCAATCAGGTATAAAATTTTCTAACTAATTAGATTTTACGCTACTGCCATACTTTTGTAACGATGAAGCCACCGCAATAGTCTTTGGAATAAATTTCTTTCAAATCGTTTTGAAGAAAATATAGATCAAAATCGTATAATGAGTCACTTTCAAGTCTTGTGGTGATCTTAAAGAAGAATCTCATCAAACTTTGAACAATATACCGTTGCCAGAATGTACGGTAGCTAATGGGATTTTGTTTAAACTCTGAGCAATACCAGCGACCACCATCATTTAAATGTGACCTTAATAAAATCATGATTTTTTCGAGTCTTTTCTCAGAGAAGCAATCCATAACGAAATTACTAATTATACAATCGTACTTCTCATTCGGAATTGATTTCTCGGAACCATGAATGAAATGGATAACTGCAGGCGAAATATTGGAATTTTTTTCTTTGGCCAACTTTAACATGTTGAAACTTGACTCGACATACGTCAGTTTCTGAATTTTATCGAACCTAAAATACGGTATAATCCATCCTGTTCCTCCACCAAGTATTAGCACCTTACCCTCAGGGATCATCTCGATAAAAACATCCGTCTGGCATCGCTTTATTGCTGGCCCGAAAACTAGCGCTGCTAACCTGTCATAGTATGGTGCAACGAGATCGAAATTCACACTATTGGGGTGTTAATTCTGCCCTAATCCTTGTCTGCCATTTTCAATGGCATCAAGCATATGTTTTTTGACCGCATTTATATTGTCAAATTCTTTAACGTAATAATCCATAATCTCCTGATGGCTTTTTTTATCAGATGGCCGTGAAAAATTGCGCATCCAATTCATCATACTTTCGTTGGCTTCATCCAAATCTCTGGATAGGATTAACAACTCTGACTGCGCATTTGCAATCGAACCAATCGAATCCACTTTTACATTGATGTCCTTTTGCAAAGTCCTAATAGTTCCCATATAGGTCATCAATTCATCATGAATTGCCATTACATCATCAAATTTAGCCTGTTGAATAGTCTTATTATTGTTTCCACAAGCAATTAATACCATCAGAATTGGCATCACTAATTTGATCATATCTAATTAAATTGATGACTTGCTATCAATTGGCGTGTTCTGATAGAAATTTAATGCGCATAAGCCGAATTTCATCTTCCGAATATTCGTCTTCTAATTCATCCATTGCAGCATCAAGATCGTCTGTTTCGGCACTCATGAAGTAGTCATAAATATCTTCTTGTTTGTCCCGATCCAACACATGAGAGATGTAATAATCAAGATTGAGTTTTGTGCCTGAATAACATATATGTTCAATTTCATCTAGTAATTGATCATAGGTCATTGTCTTCGTTTCAGCTATTTCTTCAAGATCAATTTTCTTATCGATCTGCTGTATTATGAATATTTTGTTTTTTGATTTATCTATCGCTGATTTTATGAGCACATTGGATGCAGTTTCAATTTCATTTTCTTCAATAAACTTGATGATTAAATCGAGAAATGGTTCCCCGAACTTGATCACTTTACCCATTCCCACCCCATTCACTTGCGCAAGTTCTTCCCTCGTTGTGGGATAAGTTGTTGCCATTTCCTCCAGGGAAGGATCCTGAAAGATAACATATGGGGGAAGGTTCTTACGTTTGCCAATGGTTTTCCTCAATCCTTTGAGCATTTCAAAAAGGGTGCTGTCATAAGCATTGGTATTGATGGTATCCCTGCCAGGTTCCTCTTCCTCACCTTCAGTGTCATATTCATGATCTTTTGATAGTTTAACAGGGTATGGATCCTCTATAAACGATGCTCCTTTTTCTGTCAACTTAAGAACACCTACAGAATCGATATCTTTCTCAAGATACTCCATGAGCAGGGTTTGTCTAACCACGGATTTCCAAAAACCATCTGTTTCTTTACCCCCCGCACCAAAGACTTCAGTTTTATTGTGCCCATAACTTTTCACATGGGCATTTTCAACACCTCTTATAACATCCACGAGATGATTCATTCCAAATCTTTGATCTGTCTGAAAAGCAGCTTTAACCACGGACACTACGAATTCTTGTCCATCATATTGCTCTCGAGGATGGACACAGTTATCACAAAAACCGCAATCTTTTTCATAACTCTCACCAAAATAATGGAGCAGCTGTTTTCGTCGGCATATTGCGGATTCTGCATATGCAGTCATTTCTTCAAGAAGAAGCCGGGCGTTATCTCTTTCAGTTACTGACTTGTCCTTATTAAATTTTTCGAGTTTCAGTATGTCATTATAACTATAAAACATTAGGCAGCTACCTTCCAATCCATCTCTACCGCCCCTTCCTGTTTCCTGATAATAACCTTCAATTGATTTAGGTGCATCATAATGGATAACAAAGCGCACATCAGGTTTGTCAATACCCATACCAAAAGCAATTGTTGCCACTATAACGTCCGTTTCTTCATTTAAAAAGTCATCCTGATTTTTCATCCTTATTCCTGGGTCAAGCCCAGCATGGTACGGTGCAGCTTTTACATCATTCACCACAAGAAATTCTGCAATTTCTTCTACTTTCTTTCGGCTTAAGCAATAAATAATTCCGGATTTCCCTTTCCTGCTCTTAATGAATTTGATGAGTTGTTTTTTGGCTTCTTTCTTAGGTCTTACCTCATAATAAAGGTTAGGCCTATTAAATGAAGATTTGAACAAATCAGCATCTTCCATTTGAAGATTCTTTTGAATGTCCAGTTGAACTTTTGGAGTGGCGGTGGCTGTCAGGGCAATTATCGACATATCGCCAATCTGGGCTAGAATTGATTTTATTTTGCGGTATTCCGGGCGAAAATCATGACCCCACTCTGAGATACAATGGGCTTCATCGATGGCCGCAAAAGAAATATTTGCCTCCTTAAGAAAGGCTACATTCTCTTCTTTTGTAATCGATTCTGGAGCAACATAAAGTAATTTAACCGAGCCATTGAGCGTCTCTTTTTTCACCCTATTAATCTCTGATTTTGACAAAGTCGAGTTTAAGAATTGTGCGTTGACACCAACAGCATTCATCTGATCAACCTGGTTTTTCATAAGTGCAATGAGCGGCGAAATTACAATTGCTACACCTTCCCTGACTATAGCTGGTAACTGATAACAAAGTGACTTCCCAGCTCCAGTCGGCATAATCACGAAAGTATTACGACCTTGCATGATGTTATTTATTACAGCTTCCTGCTTACCTCTAAAAGTGTTATACCCAAAGACTTCCTTGAGGCTTTCATTCAATTGCACAGAATAATCTTCAACTACTTCCATTACCAAAAATGATCTAATTAAGCGCTAATCATAGTAACACTGTTATTCTGATTAGAGCAAATTGAATTTAGCTATTTTTTTGATATCAATTACTCATAAATTTTTTTTTATTCCTTAAATACCCGAATCCTCATGAAAAGTGTAACTATTAAATACATTTATATTTGCATGAAATGTTAGCCTTAAAGAATAGTTGCAAAACTCAATGAAAGTTGAAAACCTACATCTTGTGATAATGGCTGGCGGCATTGGAAGTAGATTTTGGCCATACAGCCGAAACTCCTTACCTAAGCAATTCCTAGACGTTCTTGATACAGGTAAAACCCTTCTACAACTAACTTATGACCGCTTTAAGAATTTGGCAAGCGAAGAGAACATCTATATTGTGTCCAATCAACAGTATAAACAAATCATTCTTGATCAACTCCCTGGGATATCCGCTGATCAGATTTTATCAGAACCGGTCAGAAGAAATACGGCTCCTTGTGTCGCATACGCATCGTATAAAATTCGGAAAAAGGACCCAAATGCTGTAATTGTAGTATCTCCAGCTGATCATGCAATTTTTGGAGAAATTGAATACCTAAACTGTATAAGGGATGCTGTGAAATACGCCAGTTCTGAGGATATACTAATTACACTAGGAATTAAACCAACAAAGCCAGAAACTGGTTACGGATACATTCAATATATCAAACAGAAGGATAAAGGTCTAAAGAAAGTAAAGACATTTACTGAGAAACCTCAGATCGATCTGGCTAAAACTTTTATCGACAGTGGAGATTTTGTTTGGAACGCTGGAATTTTTATTTGGTCCGTAAAATCGATTACATCAGCTTTTGAACAATATCTACCTGAAGTTGCGGAACTTTTCGATGATTGCACCGATTCCTATTCGACCGATAATGAACAAACAGCAATTGATAGGGCTTATTCCCAAATTAAAAACATATCCATTGACTATGGAATAATGGAAAAGGCGACCAACGTACATGTCATATTAGGCGAATTCGGTTGGTCCGACATTGGCTCATGGAGTTCCCTTTATGAGATCAAGGATAAAGACGATAGCGATAATGTTGTTGGTGGTAATGCTCTCCTTTTTAATTGCTCAAAAAACATTATCCATGGGAAGAGTGATAAGGTTATTGTAATGCAGGACCTTGAAGGATACCTGGTGGCCGATTTTGATGACGTTCTGCTTATTTGCAAGAAAGATGAAGAGGCGAAGTTTCGGGAATTTGTGAGTGAGGTGAAATCTAAAAAAGGCGATAAATACCTCTAAATTGTCCTTTGTCGGAGTATTTCGAAAAGTAGGATTGAGGAAGCATTAGACACGTTCAAGGATCCAATTTTCCCCTTCATTGGAATTTTGACCCTCTGATCGGCAAGTTTTAGCAACTCGTTTGAAATCCCGTCTTCTTCTGATCCAACAATTAATGCCACAGGGCCAGTTAAATCAGACTGATGGTAGATGGTCTCACTCTTTTCAGTACAGGCAATTAGTTGCACGCCGCTATCCCTGAGGTATTTACAAGTTTCAAAAAGATTGTTCTCCTTGCAGATGGCCAGATGATTAAGTGCTCCTGCAGAGGCCTTCATAGCATCACTGTTGATTTGAGCGCTTCCTTTTGCGGGTAATATAAGTGCATCAATACCTGCGCATTCAGATGATCTGGCAATTGAACCCAGGTTTCTGATATCAGTAAGATGATCGAGTACAATAACAAAAGGGTCCCGACCCTGATCAAAACATGCGGCAATAATGTGGTGAAGTGATGAGTATTCAATCAATGAAAGCAATCCAACTACCCCCTGATGGTTTTGTCGACAAAGGCGTTTCAATTTCTCAATCGGGACAAGAGAAACAGGTGTGCCTGCCAGACGTGCCGAAGTGATTAGTTCATCCATTATGTCCCCTCGAGCACCCTTTTGTAGGAATAGTTTTTCGAGCGTTTTGCCAGCTTTAAACGCTTCAAGGGTCGTTTGCCGCCCGAAGATCATTTCAGCATCAGGCTTTCGCCTCGGATAAAACTTTGGTTGATTTAAATTCTGCCTTTTCTCCATTGATTAACTCGTTGAAACCAGAACCTTTTTAATTCCTCAGTTCGTTCGAGTTCATAGTGATGTGGTGTGAAGATATTTCTGATTTTATTGAAAGTGAAAAGAATGTTATCGTCCCCTCCAGTATTGTCATAAATCCATGACTCGCTAGTTGCCGATCGCCTAACAGCATCCGGCGAACCAAATACGATTAAAACCATCCCCATATCAGTTTTCCATCCCTGTTTATAATTGGTAAAAAACTGATTTGCATTCGATATCTGCCTGAAATAATATTTTATAGTTTCGGCCGCCCTTTCCGGAGACCTTGTTATGTCAAGCCAAAAAGTATCCAAGGCCTTTTTCTTATCCTGAGAGTATTCAATGTCATCGAACTCGGTTTTAGTACTTATGTAAACCAGTGGCTGGATAACATCTTCAATTCTAATTAATCTTGGATAAATTGGTGGCGCTGACACAATGCTAACTCCCGAATACGACGAAGAATCCGTTTGCAGGAAATAAAACTTCCCAACATCCGGTTTAAAGCCTGTATCATTTATTGTAACCGAATTCATGTTTAGATCCTTTGGAATATTTGGAGCAGTGCTAAGTGGTGGAAGTGCGGGTGGGAAATCCTCATCATACTCATATATAAAAAGTGGCTGACCATCCCAAAACAATGAATCGGGGAAAGCAACAAAGTTTTGAATGAGATAACCGTTTTTAGACCTGACCAAAAAATCAGGAGCTTCAAAATTTATGAGATCACCGAGTGGAATATCATAGTAGTGTGGCTTATTGGAAGGTATATGTAAAACCTCAAAGACAGCCAAATCAGAAGAATCCAATTTGAACGTATACTCGCCGATATATTGATTGACAATAATTGATTGTGAAAGGCTTAATTCCAATCCAGTATTTGCACTAAGCGATAAATCCCGATATCCTTTTTGCTTGTAAAATTTTAGTGAAAAATTAGTGCCCTCATCTTTAAGTTCAAGTTGGAATATTATTTTATAGGTGGAATCGGATCGTATCAGCTTGTAATGAAAAAAGACAAGAGCCTCAGAATCATACTTATAACTGAAGTTTACACTTGTTAAATCAATGCCATATGAAAGGAATCTACTCAAACAAATAAGGATGAATAGATGAACAAATTTTAGTATTGAGCGTTTCCGGGTTATCAGCGATTTCATTTATAAAGCCTAATATAAAACATTACATCAACGCTGCGGAATTGAAATTTGAAAACAAGGGTATCATATTATACTAAGCCGGAATGACAACGAACAGAACAAAAACGGACCCATTGTATTTCATAGCAATTGTGATTGATAAAAAGCCTGGTGATGAAATCAACGGTTTTAAACATCTAATGGCCAAACATTACGCATCCAAAGCGGCCTTACGATCGCCACCGCACATTACACTACATATGCCATTCGTAAAACCCGAAAAAAAGGAAGAAAAAATGAAAGAAAAACTATCAGAATTTTGTCAGAGTTTTGATCCTTTTGATATTGAATTAAAAGATTTTGGTAGCTTCGACTCGAGAGTCATTTTCGTAAATGTCGTAGTTAATGAAACACTCCTAAAGTTGCAGAATACACTTGCCAACTTTGCAAGATCAGAGCTCGGGATATTTAATGCGGTATACAAAGGGCGCCCATTCCAACCCCATATAACAATGGCATTTCGTGACCTTTCTAAAGTAAATTTTTCTAAAGTATGGAATCACTTTCAGAACCTGCCCTTTGACGGGATTCATCATTGCCACAGCATTGCTCTGCTGAAGCACAATGGGAAAACTTGGGATATTAACGCATCGTTCCCCTTCAGTTAATAACTATTGACATCAGATTTTGAAGGTGAGCCCTAAACCAAACACCTGTTTGAATTATACTTTGTCTTCCTGTCCGACCACAACGTCATTTTCAATCACGTCAAATTTGATGTCCCTATCATAAATAAGCTGAGTTAACAAGTTCGCCGAAAGGAAATCGTTTATCTTCATTACCAAGGCATTCTCCCAGTTAACATCAATATCTCCAGGGTTATGGGCATAGTTTGAAAACAGATCAAGTTTCGTCTCAAAAGCGACATTGGTAACGACTTCCTTACTATAAATAAGTTTGAAAAAAGAACCGAACTCCATTCTTACATTCTCACCAGGATCAACACCAAATGCCCCAAGAGAGGCCAGTCTATCATCCCCCACAATTGTCATTTTGCCAGTAACAGGCGACAAATAGATTGAAAAACCAGGTACCGGTTTGTAGTCCAAACCAGTGGAGACTATTATATAGCCCGGTGCCAGGAACTTCGAAATCTTTACCGAATCGTTAGGAAAATTAAAGCCATTGGCAAACTGTGATCGGAATTGGAAGGAAGAACTGAAGAGAAGCTTTTCGGAGGAAGCCAATAACTGATATCCATATTTTGAAGTAAAGTCGACTTTATCATCACTCTTACGCAGGGACGCCTCTCCCAATTTTGTTAAACCATAAGCCATGTCAAGGTTGTTTTCCCAAACCGATCTATTGACTTTCCGGTGAGCATGGATTTTAATAAAACTATTTAGCGAAATAGAGTTGGCACCACCACCAGCCCAATTACTGAGACTCACCTGACTAAAAGAAAGTGACCCCTGCAAACCTGAATCCCATATTTTAGTTGTATCGGCATCCTGGGCGATGGCCCCAAGCGTAAAGCACAGGCATAAAATTGAAAATAATTTTCTCATAGTTAATTCTACTTGTTGTTATACATATGAACGTCTCTTTGAGGAAACGGTATTGAAATACCTTTTTTATCAAAAGTCTTTTTAACGTTTTCCTGCATATCAAAAAATATTGGCCAGTAATTGCCTGATTCACACCAGACCCTAAGGACAAGGTTCACGGAACTATCAGCCAACTCCGAAACTGCTAAGAATGGTTCAGGATCAGCAAAAATCCTGTTATCAGCTTTTGCAAGTTCCATCACTGTGTTCTTGGCTTTATCGATGTCATCGCCATAGCTAATGCCGAATGTCATATCAACCCTTCTGTTTGGTTCTGTTGTAAAATTTGTAACACTGCCATTGGATAAGGAGCCATTTGGAATGATGATTGTTTTGTTATCCGGGGTTTTAAGGACAGTATTGAAAATCTGAATCTCACTTACTGTGCCCGTATGGCTCTGAGCGTCTATAAAATCCCCTACTTTATATGGCTTGAACAACAGAATAAGTACGCCCCCGGCAAAATTCGCCAAACTGCCCTGTAATGCCAGGCCGACGGCCAGACCAGCCGCACCCAACACAGCTATGAATGAGGTTGTCTCAATACCTACCATCGACGCTACACTTATCAGTAACAATGCCTTCAATACAACACTAAGAAGACTACATAAGAAGGTAACTAATGATACGTCAGAGGCTCTTTTTGAAAGTTGTTTCCTAAGCATCTTCACAGATGATCCAATGACAATCATACCAATTATCAAGGTGACAAGAGCCAAAGCCAATTTTGGCAGATAACTTATGGTCAACTCCCAGATAAGGGATGAATATTCATTGATTGTTTCCATTTTTAAGTGTTAAATTTTACTTTGTAAAAATTTGAATGTGCAAAATTAGCCCTTTAAAAATTAAAATAGTTTCTCATCCGATAAACATCCAAAATTTCCTAAAATTGATAAAACAGATTAAATTGTAGCAACTATTAATATGTCACTTATGCAAAAGGTTGGCAGAAATGAACCTTGTCCATGTGGAAGCGGAAAAAAATATAAAAACTGCCACCAGAATTCCGAAGAGGCGAAAGGTGGTAAAAATAAGGCCCTAATTCTTGGCGGGGTGTTGTTGCTATTGATTTTGATCGGTGCGGCAAGCTTTTATTTCAATTCCAAGACAGTAAATACACCTACACCAAATGGTGAGTTTACTCCAGGGCCACCACCGCCAGGGCCCGCACCTGCTGGGAAAGTCTGGTCATATGAGCATGGACATTGGCATAATGCTTAAAGTATTCATATTTGACCACCTTTGAATTTGTTTTAACTTCGCTCTACAAAATTTTAAAAAAAGGGAAAATGTTTAATCCAGCAGTAACCAGCGGTGTTGATTTATTTATTTATATCGTGATTGGTCTCATTGCCTTCGTAGCAGCCGTTACAGCCATCGACGTAAGGAATACCAAAAAGAGCGATACAGAAGATTGAGGAAAGCCTCAGTTTAAACCTGATGGTCTCTTTTATGGTCGCTAACCTTATGGTTGGGGAGGATAATGGGGCAGATTATAGCCAGCACAAACAATACTAATATTAGTAATAAAGCACTCATTTAATTTTATCGTTTGACCAAAGATAACAACTGAAATGGATTTAGAAATTAAATTCTGCTCGGTTCCTTGAAATTGGAAATCGGGCATTCATTTCAGAAAACAAAAAAGCCACCTTGGTGGTGGCTCTTTGTCGGGGTGACTGGATTCGAACCAGCGACCCCCACGTCCCTAACGTGGTGCGCTAACCGGGCTGCGCTACACCCCGAACTTTGATCGGCAAAAATAGAAATAAATTTGTGTCTCTGGCAGTGTGCCATATTTAGTTACTCACAAAGCACAACCCCACCCACCGGATCAAGCAAATTGTTTAAAGCCGCAGTAAACTCCATTCCCAGTCCCCTGTAAACGAGGAAACCACCAAAAAAGAATAAACCAGCTGTGAGTACTTTTCTGTAATTGCCTCGAATTAGGCTGAATAACTTATTCCCGGAAACCGTAATTGAGAACATCATTGGCAGGGTGCCCAGACCGAATGCGAACATAAAAAGGGTCGATTCCAAAAGAGATCTCTGGACAAGAGCCCCAGCCAAGGCCATATAAACCAAACCGCAAGGCAGGAAGCCATTTATGATGCCAAGAAGAGATGCCTTACCTAAAATATTTACTTCTCCTGGTTTATTCAATCTACCTAATAGTTTGAAGGCAAAGCCGAATTTACCAGAGATATAATTGTTGATCTGAGGCTTGATTAAATAAGTTATGGTTAGAAAGATTATAGCTGCTCCCAAAGTAACAGATAACCACTTTTGCAAGCCATTTACAATCGCAACCTGACCTAAAAGACCGAAAAATGCACCCAAAAGAATATATATTGAAATTCTGCTGGTATTATAAATTATCGCGTTGAGTGCACCCTGACTGCTTCCTATCCTATTCGCAACAATGGCCAACGGTCCGCACATACCGATGCAATGTAAACTGCCGACAATCCCCATCATAAAGGCTGTGATTAACATCAGATAAATAAATTAGTTTTAATGTAGAAGGATTTTTGGCCATCAAACCATGAAAGCTCAACTTCCCAAAGCCCTTTTTCCTTGCCTTCGAGATCAATCAATTGCCTACCCAAACCATCCAGCCTCAACGGTTGCTTAAAATCGAAGTTAGAATTTGAGGGGCGGTAAAAAACGATATCGCCATCTGCAACTGTGCCTCTAATATCTTCTGGGAAAACTATTTCAAACCGCCTTTTATTAGCGTTGAAAACCATGCTGGGTTGCTTTTCTAGATTGTTGCTGTTTCTTACATCCTCAATCCTACTTTCAAAATCTATCTCTTGTTGGTAATAATCTTCCGAAACAAGGTCGAAATCTTCATTTACACAAACCGCCACCAGAGTAATGATGAATACACCGAAAAAGATAAACGCCAGTATTATTTTATGCCCCCAATTCATAATTAAGTATAAGTGGTAAGACAAAAGATAAAAGAAGAAAGACTATAAGAAGGGTTGTAGAAATCTACACCCCATATGTTATCTAATCCTGTCTTTGTTCTTTTGTCTTTCATCTTTGATCTTATTTCATCTTCGCTGGTCCCATGAAATTTATTTCAAGATCGTCTAATTTAACTCCTCCAGAATAAAGACCGAGATCAATCTCTGAGTTCACACCCTTCACCTTATTCTCAGGGATCTTAACCATAAAAACACCTTCCAGTTTATCTCCTCCCTCTATAATTATTTCATTTCCTCCAATTCTTTCAATGGTTGCGCCAGGTATTCCCTCTAATTTTAATTCAAGGGTAATAGGATCAAATGTTTTATTGATAAAGTGGACATTATAGAGATTCGAGATCATCTCATTATCAGTTTTTTGATATAAAATTCCGGGAACACGTAAAATCGTTGTTTCTATATCAGAACGAGTCAAGATAAAAAATGAGAGCAAAGAAACTACCACCAGAAGCACGACAGAATAACCAACCACTCTCGGAGTAAACAACCTGGTTACTCCATCCCTGATGGCATTATCTGAAGAATACCTGATCAGCCCTTTTGGGCGATTAACTTTAGTCATAACGTCGTCACAAGCATCCATACAGGCTGTACAATTCACACATTCGAGTTGTGTGCCATGCCTGATATCTATTCCTGTCGGGCAAGCGTGAACACACAGTTTGCAATCTATGCAATCCCCTTTCCCTTCTTCAATCTGATTTTTTTTGAGTCGGCCGCGAGGCTCTCCTCTTGAGTAATCGAATGCAACGACAATGGAATCCTTTCCTAAAAGAACGCCCTGCAATCGCCCATAAGGACAGACAACAGTACATGCCTGTTCACGGAAATAAGCAAATACCCAATAAAATATCCCAGTGAATACCATAATGCCCATAAATCCCGAGAAGTTATCTCCAGGAGGTTTTGATACAACTTCCCGGACTTGATCAATCCCAATCAAATAAGCCATGACAGTATGAGAAATCAGCAAAGAGATAATCAGGAATATGGCATGCTTCGAGCCTTTCTTCCAAATCTTTTCACCTGTCCATGGGCCATTATCAAGTTTTCGCTGTTTGCTGGCATCACCTTCAATCCAATATTCGATCTTACGAAAAACCATTTCCATAAAGAGGGTCTGTGGACATGCCCATCCACACCAAACTCTGCCAAACGTGACTGTAAAAAGAATGATAAAAATGAAAAAAGTGATTAGAGTGAGGGCAAGTAGAAAGAAATCCTGAGGCCAGAAAACGTTGCCCAAAATGACGAACTTTCGTTCGAAAATGTTTAATAGTAAAAATGGCTGATCATTAATGGTAACAAACGAACCCGCAAATAATAAGGTCAAAAGGATTATCGTGACGATAATCCTTGCATTGTGATAGTTTCCTTTTGGCTTTTTGGGGTATACCCAAATCCGTTTCCCCTCCGCGTCTACTGTGGCAATGCCGTCCCTGAACTCCTCCTCATACCGGTAAAGATTCTCCATTCTCTCTCTACAGCATTGCTTGCTCCACGATAATTGAATCTGCAGGCATTTCTATCTCGTCAGGCACCCATAATTCTCCTTGCGCAGCTTTCGCACCTGGAGGGTTTGTCCCGGCCAGGGTCAAAATATATGAGGCAACATTCTGCATTTGCTCCGGTGAAAGTATAGCCTCCCAAGGGATCATGCCCTTATCAATTACGCCATATTTTACAACCTTGTAAATATTTTTAATACCGCCGCCATGCAACCAATATTCATCAGTAAAGTTGGGACCTATAAGGCCGCTTCCATCGGGCTTGTGACATGCGGCACAATTCATTTGATAAACCTTCTCTCCATCAGCCAGCGCTTCAGCACTCATATTAGCTTCAACTGAATTCTCGTCGAGAACAGGGCCACTGTTTTCGTTTTCTGCCGTTTGTCTTGTTTCCATTTGAGCATCTGCCGCGGCCATTTCATTTGCATACTCTTCGGCCTGAAGAGGGAAAATTCCAATGACATGATAGGAGAATAAATAGAGGGCTCCCCAAACGATGGATGCATAGAACAACCACCTCCACCATGGAGGCAGGTGATTGTCCAACTCCCGGATGCCGTCATATTCATGATCCAGAAGAATGGTAGCTTCTTTCTCAAGAGGAACTGTATCGGTAAGGCTTGTTTGCAGTTTTTGCCACCAACCAGGCTGCGCAACAAATTTAATTCCTTCAACTTCGGCTTTTTTCTGTTGTTGTTCTGTCAATAAGGTTTGCATTACCAAAAGCAAATAGATTGCAACCACCAGTACGAGGATTGACACCAAAATAACGGCACCAACAATAATGAAGAATAATGTGTAAGAATCGAGAAGTGGTTCAGAATTTGACTGAGCAAATAAAGTAGTCACCGGGAATATTAGGAAAAGAGTTAGTACTCCCTTCAAAGCCTTTCGAATGCCAGATTTTCCTGCCAGATTTTCCTTTGATAAATCATCATTTTCAGATTTGTCATTGGGGGAGGAATCATCAAGGGGCATTTGTGCCATTTTATTCAAGTGATCTTTGTCCATCTGCATCCACCACAATACCATACACAAAAAGAAGATAAAGAAAATCGTGAGCGATATCATTGGCCAGACATCAATGTTTTCTATGCTTTGCAATACATTTTTATACATGGCTCAATTTATTTAATCGGTGAAACTTTTATATCTGTGCCTAATCGTTGCAGATAGGCAATCAATGCAACGACCTCCGATTCCCCGGGTACATCAACATTGATTTGATCCTTGAGGTTTTTAACAATCCTATTAGCCTGTTGATCCAACAAATCATTTGCTTTATCTTCGAACCCATCTTCATAGGGTACACCTACAGTTCTCAAGGCTGAAATTTTTGGAGCTGTTTGAGACTTGTCAATGGCATTTTCAAATAGCCAGGGATATGTTGGCATGATAGAACCATCTGATGTGGTATTCGGATCCAGCATATGATTATAGGGCCAGCTATCAAGGTACTTACCCCCAATTCGGTGTAAATCCGGACCCGTTCTTCGCGAACCCCATAAGAACGGGTGATCATACACGAATTCTCCAGCTTTTGAATATTCACCATATCGTTGTGTCTCTGACCTGAAAGGCCTGACCATTTGAGAATGACAATTATTACAGCCTTCGCGTATATAAATATCTCTCCCATGTAGCTCCAATGGGGTATAAGGTTGAACCGAGGCGATTGTTGGTACATTGGATTTAATCAGAAACGTAGGGACAAACTCAATTACTGTTCCAACAAGAATGGATACCAATGCCAGGGTTGCAAATAGAATTGGTTTACTTTCTAACACACTGTGCCAACCAGCCCTGCTGGGTTCAGCGGGATTTAGGGGTGGTGCCTCTGCTGATTCATTCGCAACAAATTCCCCTGATTTCGCTGTCTGAATGAGATTATAAATTCCTGTTAGGACACCGATTAAATAAAGCCCTCCTCCAATCGACCGAAGTATGTACATCGGGATGATTTGGAGTGTCGTTTCTAAAAAATTACCGTATACTAATTGACCACTGTCGTTGAATTCCTTCCACATAAGTGACTGTACAACACCTGCTACGTACATAGGAAGGGCATAAATAATAATCCCCAAAGTCCCAAGCCAGAAATGGGTATTAGCCATTTTAACCGAATACAAATTGGTATTATACATCCTTGGGATCATCCAATATGCTATTCCGAAAATCATGAAACCATTCCAGCCCAGTGCCCCGACATGTACATGTGCAACAATCCAGTCAGTAAAGTGAGCGATTGCATTAACACTTTTCAATGAAAGCATTGGGCCTTCAAATGTTGCCATACCATATGCAGTAACGGCTACTACCATAAATTTTAGAACAGGATCTTCACGAACCCTATCCCAGGCTCCTCTCAATGTTAGAAGACCATTTAACATGCCACCCCAGGACGGCGCAATGAGCATAATAGAGAATGCAACTCCTAACGATTGCGCCCAATCAGGAAGTGCGTTGTAAAGCAGGTGGTGCGGGCCTGCCCAGATATAAATAAAAATAAGGGACCAGAAGTGAATAATGGAAAGCTTATAGGAATAAACCGGGCGATTGGCCGCCTTGGGCAAATAGTAATACATCAACCCGAGGAAGGGTGTCGTGAGAAAAAAAGCAACGGCATTGTGCCCATACCACCACTGTACCAAAGCATCCTGTACACCTGCATATAATGAGTAGCTTTTGAACAGATTAACAGGCATTGCAAGGGAGTTAACGATATGAAGCACAGCAACCGTGACGAAAGTGGCCAGGTAAAACCAAATTGCTACATAAAGGTGTTTTACCCTTCTCTTCAAGATCGTCCCAATTAAATTTACCCCAAACACAACCCATATAAGGGTAATTGCTATGTCTATAGGCCATTCCAGTTCGGCATATTCCTTGGAGGTTGTAATTCCCAATGGCAAGGTTATCGCTGCAGCAATAATAATTAATTGCCAGCCCCAGAAATTTATCCAGCTCAAGGTGTCGTTAAACATTCTTGTTTTTAACAAGCGCTGTAGGGAATAGTAGACACCACCAAACATGGCATTACCCACGAAGGCAAAAATCACCGCATTCGTATGCAGCGGCCTTAGCCGCCCAAAAGTGGTATAAGGAATCCCCATGTTTAATTCCGGATAAAAAAGCTGAATGGCGATTGTAAGGCCTGCCAGCATTCCGACCACTCCGAAGATCATCGAAGCGACCATAAAGGCTCTAACGACTTTATTGTCGTATGAAAACTGTTCTAATTGCATGATTTAGAAATTGGTAATTGATTGGCTAAAATATGAGTGTATGCATACCTCATTCATGAGAATAAATGTATTGAAGTAGGCACTTAATAAATACAGATCACTTTGTAAGGACATGGCTTGTGGTCAACCATTTTAGC
>JAQCLE010000051.1 GCA_027592755.1 Bacteroidota bacterium
TAAAATGGTTGACCACAAGCCATGTCCTTACAAAGTGATCTGTATTTATTAAGTGCCTACTTCAATTAAATGATTACTGCTCAAATAGATGGTTGATGATATCTTTCGCCTGATGCCATTGCAATCTCGGGCCATATTGTGTAACCACTTTTGAAGATGCAAGGCTGGCAATCTTCCCAGCTTCAGCCATGCTATGTTGATGACTGATGCCATAAATAAAGGCTCCTGCAAACATATCCCCGGCACCCACCGTATCTATGGCTTTTACAGGGTATGGTTCGATGTCGATAAAAGTATCTCCATCAAAAATAATAGCTCCGTTTTTGCCCATGGTAATGGCAAAAGTCTTGGCGATTTTTTTCAATGCCTCCCGGGCTTCGAAAATGTCATTTTTGCCGGTATACAGCAATGCTTCCTCTTCGTTGCAAAAAAGCAGATCGACACCGTTTCCGATAATTTCTCTCATATGATCTCCAAAATATTTGACCATACTCGGATCTGAGAATGTGAGTGAAGTCTTCACGCCATGATGCTCAGCGATTTCCTTAGCAAACCTCATGGCTTCTCTACCAGTTTCTGAGGTCACCAGGTATCCTTCGATATAGAGATATTCGGAATCTTTCAGGGCAGTTGTATCTATTTCCTTTTTGGAAAAATCAGACGTTATTCCTAAGAATGTTTGCATCGTTCTGGAAGCATCACTTGTCACCATTACGAGGCACTTGCCAGTTATTCCATCAGGAGTAGTCGAATGCTTGTAAATTGTATCAACACCAGTTCTTTGGAGGTCATCCAGATAAAAATGTCCATGATCATCATTGGCTACACGGCAGGCGTAATAGCATTTACCTCCAAATTGATTGACTGCGATGATAGAGTTTGCAGCCGACCCTCCACACTGCATTTGATTATGGTCTATATGGAGCTCTTTTATCAGAGCATCCTGTGTTTCTTCATCTACAAGGGTTGTGATTCCCTTTTCTATTCCGTGCTTAGCAATAAACTCATCAGAGGCATCAAAAACAATGTCAACAAGTGCGTTGCCTATTCCAAAGGCGTCATATTTTCTTTTGGGCACTGTGCGAAAATTAAGATAATAGGGATTGATTCAATTCCTTCACTTTTGATTTGTAAAGCTTTGCATAATACTCGTCGGCCATTCTTGCAGAATCGAAATAAGGAATTACTTCAGACATGCTGTTTTTCATTATTTGTCCCCACTTTTCAGGATGGTCATAATACGTTGGTAGGATTTCTTTTTCCAATACATCCAGAAGGTTGGTTGCATCAAGATGGTCTTGTTCATAGTGCGGGATTGTCCGGTCGATTTCAGGAATCACAAAGCTATTATGCATGTGTTTTGAAAATTCAAGTACCCACCCATCTGGTAATGAGAAATTGATAGATCCGTTCATGGCGGCAGTCATTCCACTGGTACCTGAAGCTTCACGAGGGGGCCTCGGTGTATTTAGCCATATATCAGATCCTTGTTTGCATAGTTTTGACAGATTAAGCTCATAACCGACAAGAATGGCGCTATTCATGAATTGTCGGTTCATGTGGACCAGATTATCAAAAATACTCATGGCCCCGAAATCCTGCGGATAAGGTTTTCCGGCCCAAATAATTTGAACAGGCCTGTTTTTATTTGAAAGGATTTCTTTGAACCTGTCCAAATGAAGTGTGATAAGATCTGCTCTTTTATATTCCGCAAATCTCCTTGCCCAAACAATTGTCAAAACTTCAGGATCAAATAATTTTCCGGTTTGATCGGCTACAACTTCGAAAAATTCACTTTTTAATTCTTTCTTCCTTTCAATCAGTCGGTCATCATCATTGAGGTCGATCATTCTGTAGAGTTCTTTATCCGCCCAATAGTTGAAGTTTTGAGCATTTGTAATGGAGATTATTTCAGGAATTGCATCATAGGAAGACCACATTTCATTAGCGACTTCTGCATGTTTTTTTGAAACCGCATTGGATGCCTTAGCAATCCTTAAAGCCGCTACCGTATGGTTGAACTTGTTTCCCTGAAAACCGGTTATTTCTCTTACAGTTTCTTCAGGAACTCCATAAAAAAAGCCCATTAGATCGAGTAGACTGAAATCATTCTCTTCATTCCCTGCCTTCTCTGGAGTATGAGTCGTAAAAACGACTCTACTCCTCAGTTCTTCAATGCTTTTATATTTGTCATATAAATAAAAACAGGCTGACAGCGCATGTGCTTCATTAAAGTGATAAGTCTCAATGTCCAGTTCGAGTTCATCAATAAGTTTGGCTCCCCCAATACCCAATAAAACATATTGTGCTACTCTGCTCAACTCGTTCCCATCATAAAGTTTGTGTGATATCGTCTGGGAGAGGTAATCATTCTCGGGTAAATCCGTAGTTAGGAAAAACATTGGGACTGTACCAAAAACTTCAGGTTTAAGGTAGAGTGCTTTTACTTTCACTTGATGGCCATGGACTGGAATGGAGAATTCAACCCCTATGTCTTCAAGAAAGCTGTAAAGCTTTTCCTGAAATAAGGCGAACATGGTCTTGTCACCTTTTCTCACCTGATCATAATAGCCGTACTTCCAAAGGATCCCGATTCCAATAAAATTTTGCTTAAGTTCATAAGCACTTCTCATATGGGAACCTGCCAAATACCCCAGGCCACCGGAATAGATTTTGAATGCCTGATGAATTCCGAATTCCATGCTGAAATACGCAGTGGATTTACCATATTTTGGATCTGGTTTGTAGGGAAACGTGAATTTCGTATTGCTCATTTTTTAATTTTTGTATTGGAGTAATTCAGGATTGATCCTTGGCTAAAAGTGGTAAAGTAAATCTTCCCGACTGCTAATACACACTTACTAATCAAACTCAAACCTCCAAAGCCTTTTAAAGTCGGCAAAGATAATGGACTACAATAAAAGGACAACTGATTTAAAAAGTGAAATTGGGGAAAGTCTCTGAGTTTGATAAAATAATCGATGACGGTATTTCAAAATCCATACTCCTCATAGTCTTTTTCAAACTCGATGTCTTTAAAAACAGGATCGATTGTAACCCCGGAATAAGTGTAATGCTCATAAATGCCGATGTTATCGTATACTTTCATGACCAGCGGTATAAATCTTATTTTGTCAATATATAATTCCATTGAAGGTGCATAGTCATTAGGTCGTTTTATTGTTGCTCCCGGGCTCTCATCATTACAAGATTTTAGGATTTCATTTTGCTCAACCAACCAATATTCGCTTAACATATCACGTCTCGCTACCTGCATTACCGTTTCATTTTCTTGCATTACGTAATCATTTACTTTGTAATAAGCGTTTTGGAGCTTAATCTTCCAAACAGCATGACTTTCCCATGTGGAATCCTTTTCGATAAATACCATTGAACCAACATCGTGATTGTATTTACTCATTAAATGATCCAGTATATTGATCACATGATCGTAGCCTGATTCAAGAATTGTATGATGCTGATTCACCCTGGCTAAATTTCCATCGGGCGACAATCTCAAATTAATCCATGGAAATCCATTGGGATTGATTAACACTTTTTCTCCTTCTTTGTAAAGAACTTCCATGCCATCAACAGGGTATTCCTGTCTTAAATAAACCGAAAGTGGTTTTCTAATCATTTTGTTAAGAGAGATTTGTTTCAACATTTCCCCATCAATGCGTTCAATTTTTGTCATCGTGAATGACATCGTTTTAATAGCCCTGGTGCTCTTTATAGTTTTATTTAGGATGTCGAAAGCGTTCGTATCAGCTTTCTGAGTGTAAACCAGATGATAGTTTATAAAAAAAAAGGCGAATATTATTAATTTGATCATTCAATGCTTCATTTAACGTAGTAGTAACAATATAAAAATGATTTAAAGACCAAATTTGTCGCTTAATGAGACAGTCAAGTCCGCACATCTTCAAGCTTGATTAACATCAAATTAATCAAAAGATAATTCTTGACGGTGATTTGTTTGGTAACGTTCCAAACACAAAATCCCAGAGCCTGGTAGATACACCAAAGGCTTTTGTCTCAGGATATTTATAATGATGCAAAGCGTGGTGTTTCCAAAGATTTTTGAAAGGCTGAAATTTAGGAGTCTTAAACCGGTGCTGGGCATAATGCAAACTAATATATAGCATATATCCGATTAAAAATCCAGGAAAGAATGCGATAGAATAGATTTCACCAATCAGCCAGAATAATCCAAAAAAAAGAGAAATTAACAATAAAGCAGGAAATGGGGGCATGGCCAGCCGTTTAGGGTCACGAGGATATTGATGATGAATGCCATGTGCAAGATGTTGCAAGTCAAGCCACCATTTGAGGGTAGTGTGGGTATGATAACCCCATCGATGAACTACATATTCTGCTAATGTCCAGAATATTAGACCAGAAAAGAATAGCAAAATTATTGAGCCGTGGGAAAGTATGGTGTTAGTAAAAGCGAAATATAAAAATGCCACTGCAATCATTGTGTGCATCATCACCGGGACTTCAATGGAAGTTCTTGTAAGTTTTTCTAATGATTTGTTGTGAAAAAGCTCTCCTTTTTCGGCTGCTTGTGGCATTAAGTGAGTAGGTATTTGCCGATTCATTTTGGCTGAAATTATGTGTTGACTCTGGGTTAAGATTTCAGAGCACTAAATTATGTTTAAATTAGATAATTAGGTCTAATGTTGTGTAATTTAATAAGCTTAAGCCTTGTTTCAAGCTTAGGGTTTTTGCAGAATTCATCTATTTTTACTTGTCAAGCAAAATATGAAATTCATCTAATTTTCGAGCTATAAACTAAACTATGTTCTCCAAATCCTGCCAATACGCATTACAAGCAATTTTGTACATAACACTACACTCCAAAAATGGAAGCACCGTCGGGTTAAAGGAGATTGCAGCTTCCCAAAAAATTCCTATTCACTTCTTGAGCAAGATTTTGCAAAATTTAGTGAAACATAAAATCCTCGCCTCAACAAAAGGCCCTAATGGGGGGTTTGTTTTGAACAAGTCTCCAAATCGACTAAAACTAATAAAAATTGTAGAGATCACCGATGGACTGGATATTTTCGATCTATGTGGTATCGGCCTAAAGGTTTGTTCAGATGACACGCCATGCCCCATACATTTTGAGTATAAAGTGGTCAAAAACAAAACCAAGGAACTGCTCAATACTAAAACTGTATCAGAGCTTTGTGAAGATGTAGAAAAGGGGCAGTCAATTGTGACTTATAAATAAAGCCGGTCGTTCAGTTGTCAATTCTAAGAATGGGGTAAAGAAATGGAGCATAACTCCATGCTTTGAATATTAATAATTCGGGTTATAACAAATCGAAAAACTCTGATTTCAGTTTACCAATTCTTTTCATTTCAACTTGGGATTGCTTCATATGTCCGTAGTTGAGAGCGAGATACAGCCGAGGGCTATATAAGTTGCCAAATAGTCTGGAAAACACTGAAGACGGATTGTAAAATTTTTTCCTGGCAGTGGTCTTTCCCAATTGTAATTCCCAAGGTGTCATATTCTTGGGTTGGAAAACAACGGTGTTGTGATCGTAATATTTCCAGTTGGCGGTCAATAGCCGACCTTCATTCTTTAAGTCATTATATGTTTTAGTGCCTGGATAAGGCGTTAACACATTAAATGAGACTGTACTTATCTTATTTTTTTTCAAAAACTTTACCGTTTCATTGAATACTGCTTTTGAGTCGTTATCAAATCCAAAAATCATGGATGCATGTATCAAAATGCCCATCTTCTTAATTTTTTGGAGGGCTTGTTCAAGCTGTCCAATGTCTGAAATGGCCTTACGGAACTGCTTGAGCTGGTCTTCGGAGACGCTCTCCAATCCGAAAAACAGAGACTTACACCCACTGGCTGCAGCGAGTTCCATGAGTTCGGTGTCTTTAACCAATGATATTGATGCCTGCCCAACCCAATTGATTTTTAGTGGGCTGATGGCCTTGAAAAGCTCTTTGGCATATTTGGGGTGGCCAATGATGTTGTCGTCCAGAAACATAAAGTTCTTTGTTCGAGCTTCTACAATGTCACGGACCACGTTTTCAACAGGTATATGCCGGATTTTCTTTCCAAACAAGTCTGTAACGCAGCAAAAGTCACAATTATAAGGGCATCCCCTGGTTGTCATTAATGGGACGAGGTTGAAAAGTCTTTTCTTTGATAATTTTTTTGAAATCCTTGGGATCATACTTTTTGAGATCCGGGTAGGGTTGATGATAAGTTTCTTTCAGTTGTCCTTTTTGAAAATCTTCAAGAATTTTTACCCAAACTCCCTCAGCTTCTCCAATGACCACACTGTCAGCATGAGGTAATGCTTCTTGAGGTAAGATAGTCGGATGAACACCTCCGATGATCACAGTTATTCCCCTTCTTCTGAACTGGTCCGCTAACTCATATGCCCTTGGTGCATTTGCTGTCATACAGCTTATTCCGACAATGTCATAGGCTACTTTGAAGTTTATCTCCTCAGCTTCTTCCTCCACAACGGTTACTTCGTGATCGGGCGGGGTTAATCCATCGAGAATATAAAGTGCCAATTGAGGCATCATCAACTCTTTGTTTGTTCGTGTATCGGGATCAACAGCTGGAGAGACAAGTAGTATCTTCATAATTTTTATTTAATTACGCTGATTGGAAATTGCGCCAACAGCTACTGCCCGATTGCAGGATTAACTGAAGGTTACGCGTGTACCGCTAACGACAGGTTTTCTATTTCTAATTGGAGGAACTGTAATTTTTCTTGAATAGTTTTTAAGTCGCGTAGAATGATGGATTTCGTATCCTCAAAAACACCTTTTAAATCACTAAATAAAATTAAAATAATATTTCGAAAAATAAAATAATGGTAAGGGAAGCCAAAACTCACTTTTCTATTAATAGAAATCTGCCATTTGATGAACAACGGAATCTCACTGACCTTCTACCTTAAAGGTTTTCGGGTCAGTATTTTGGGGATTAATAATGCTTTTCAGATCCTCATAATTGCCTCGAGAAAATCCATATTCTCGCCCTTCCTTTTAACGATCATCAGCGGGATATCGTTATCCAGGTAAGTTAGTTTCTCGGCAACGCTCCCCATCAGTACTACTGCGGCTGAGGTTCTTCCCCGCGAACCAACCACCATCATATCGGAATGGATATCATGTGCTAAGTTGTTGATCAGTTCGCATTTCTTTTTCCTTTTATGAAGCAGATAAGTGCAGTGAGGGACCTCATCAAAATTTCCTTCCCTGATGAAATTCTCAAAATCATGTACGGCATGCCCTTTCATAATCTCGGCAAATTCTTCATAAGATTTACCTGTAGTGTGATAGCCTGAAGGAACTTCGTAAATGTGAACGCACTCTATTTTCGCTCCAGTCTGTCTTGCTATCTGTTCCACAGCTTCTAGCGACAGCTTTGAGTGCCCAGAAAAATCAATGGGAATCAGGATTCTGGAGATATTCATAGAAGGTCGCTGCGGTACTATGAGCAAACTGCAGTGTGAATTGCGGGCGATCTTGCTGCTTACTATTCCAGAGCCTTTGAGAGATTTCTTTCTACCGAGGAGGAGAAGATCAGCGTCTTTCAATTTCGCAAGGCGGGTAAACTTCTCCATGGGGTGGCCCTCCTGCACAATCACTCCCCGTAAAACCTTGCTTTCACCGAAAACTGCATTCACTTTCTGAGTAATCATGGCCTCCAATCCTTCGTCAATAGGAGGGGGGGCTTAAGGTTTGGAAACCTGTCAAGAACTGCATCGGGTATTTCAAGGTCTTTGACGATATGAACGAAATAAATATGAGATACCACGGACAACTCGGAAAGCATGTGGGAGTAGCGTATAAGAGTATCATCCATTTCGCTAAAATCGAGACCGACCAGCAGGATATTAAAATTAAGTTTGTTTGCCATATCTAAAAATATAAAATTATGATCAACCCAGTATCCCCCTGATCAGGAATAATGCTGCAAAAGCTATAATAGCATAAAGCTCAGGGAATACGGCAAGGATCATCGTACGGCCAAAAACATCGTTTCCTGATGCAATACTGTCAATTCCGTTAGCACATACCCGCCCCTGGTACATACCGGAGAAAAGCCCGGCAATGCCAAGACCCAGTCCACTACCAAGGATGCCTGCTCCTTGTAGCAACGTCATATCCGCTGCGATGAGGTCCTGTAAAATGAAAAATCCCGCAAACCCGTAAAGCCCCTGAGTGCCAGGTAAGGCGCTTAATACTATGTAAGAACCAAATGAATCGGGTCGTTTCTTAAGTGCACCTACAGTGGTCATTGCCCCAATGGAGGTTCCTATTGCACTGCCGGCTCCCGACAACCCAATGAGTAATCCGATACCGATAAATGCTAATGATAATGGTAAGTTCAGTTCCATGTTATTCTATGTTTAGTTCGCTATTCAATTTTCTAAATGGTTTATATTCAATTCCCCCTCCCTTAAACTCTGCATTATTATAAAATTCAACAAAGGTCAGTCGAAGTGGGTGGACAAATGCGCCGAGGATTGCCAGCGCCAGATTTAAAGTGTGCCCAAAAAGCAGAAATATGATCCCTATAATGATTCCGATAAATGAATCCCCCATGATCTGCATACCAATTTGATTAACCACCAGCCCCAATACTGAGGAGGCCACACCCAGCGCAAACAGTCTTACGTAGGAAAGTGTGTCGCCCAGGATACCTGTAAATATGAAGAACAGGGGTAAGATCCCACTGGAGACCCTTGGAATCACAGACACATTTAGATCATGAAACAGCAGTACCATCCCAATACCGATATAGAGAAGTACCGTTGCATCAGTTATATAGGGTTGCAGAACTTCTACATCCTGCATTTTGGCAAGGAAAAGGATAATGACTGCAATGATGATGAACATCTTACCAAATAGCGAAAGCGACTCTTTGAATGAATGGTACAGAATCTTATTCAGGATAGCTGATATAATTCCAGCAAAAATTTGCACCACCCCGAGCATTAGTGCCACATTGAAAGCGTTGAAGACGAAGGATTGATCATCAGGGATCAGTACAAACTGGCTCAGATAGTTTAGAAGAGGATGTCCAGAGGTGCTTACCAATGGTAAACCGAAAATACTTCCGGATTTAACAATTCCCATCAATGTCGTGAGTGTTCCCAGTATGAGTCCGAGTAAGGCGATATTCCTTGATTTTTTAAGAAAGGTGAACCACCCGGCCAGTGCGGCAATAACCACGACCAATCCGTAACCTGCATCCCCCAGGCAATAGGCAAAAAAGATGGGATAGAAAACGGCAATGACAGGTGTCAGGTCCAATTCATAGTATCCGGGAAGTTGGAATACCCGTGTGATGGTTTCAAAAATGCCTGCATAGGGGCCGTTGCGCAGTACCACCGGAATACTGTCGCCAGGTTTAGGATCTGATATCTGGTAACCAAGACCCCGTTCATCGAGCTTATTTGTAATTTCTTGAAGATTCTTCAGGGGCAACCAGCCCGTGACCCTATCCACTTTTTCGTTGCCATTTTTAGTAAACTCGTGGCTTACCCTCTGGCAAGTCATCGCATGATATACAATAGAGTACTCGGATTCCAGACTGTGCAGGTATCTCCCATACTGTCTTAGGTCTCTTAATTGTGAATCATGAAGGGCGACGGTTTCAGTTAGTTCATCCTGTAGTTGATCCAGAGGTTGTGGGGAATCGGATTGATCAAAAGGCACGGTAACCGGCTCATTATTATAATCAATTATTATAAAGTAAATTTTGTCACCTGTCCGGTGAATCACTTCGCAGACAAATCCTGAAAAGTCATGCTTTTCGAATGCCCTTCGTTGTGCTTCAAAAAAACGAACGTTTATTCCACGATTTTTGAGTATTTCCAACCGTTCCAGATTGAACAAGCCCCAGGGTTCGGAATGAATTTTTTCCTTACGTAAAAACTCGATCCTTGATCTACTTTTTTCAAGCTGGGAACGTTTCTTCTCAAAATCATCAAGCAACTCACCTATTGAAATGGGGTCGGCATCCGCTTCAAGAGGAAGTGATCCATGTTTTTTAATTTCTTCAATAGCCCGTGAAATGCGCTTTTTCTTTGTCTCAAGTTCATCATTGTTCAATTCGTCATGCTTCTTTTCAAGTATTATATGGACCAAACCTAGCTCCTCCAGTATGTCAACCACTTCGGGAGTTTCTTTGTAGAAACTAAAAACCGATATTTTTTTCATCGGCTCTTTCATGACGTTACCTTTGTTTCGTTCCGTTTCTTCACAATCTTTTGAGCCGCTTTTGAAATGTTTTCCTTATCCTCCAGAAATCGTTTGATCTTGAGTATTGCTGATACATAGGCAGGAATCTGTACTTTTTCATACAAGTTCACCTTTTGTGTGGTCTTCTTCCTTGCATTATAAAGAATCTCTAGCTTTGTTTTTGCCAACTTAAATCTGATCTCCAGTTCTATGATTCGTTTGATCATTTCGATTCCTGCAGGGACCCATGCGGGTTGGATGAAGTAATTAATATCGGCCAAGTCAAACTCGATAGCTTCTATTTCTGGTACACGAATTCCTACGATATTCTTTTCAATAAGCCTGGCTTCTTTCACGCTTAAAATATTGGGAAGGTCTGGCCAGAACAGATCATAATGGGGTTTTATGAATACCAGAAGGCTTTCATGTTCTTCTTGCAGCTCATGTACAGTATTTCTGGCGTTTTTGACTTCCTGACGAAGTGCAGTTTCCTTGTTCTTTAGTATTGGCAATGCCTTCTCCCGAACGATCAGCTGTCGCTGAAGATCGTGTAAAGCTGTCTTATTATACTGAAACTTAAATGCCATTACATGTCAGCCGTTCCGAGCCAGTATTTTTGAATAAACATCTCCTTTATTCCAACCTCATACTTCTCGAAATACCGTTCGAAAAGGGACCATCCACGATCCAGCATTTCAGGGATCGTGATATTAATGTCCACCGCCAATATTTCGTTAGAATAATCCAATGCAAATTTCATGCACCGTTCGTCGTAATCGTTCAGGTCGAAACCGTTTTCTTTTTTAGTCCTCGCCTGCATTGCATCGGCATAAAGACGGATCAGCGCATTCATCACTTGTGGGTGATCCTCCCGGGTTTTCTTGCCAATGACATTCTGCTTAAGCCGGCTCAGAGACCGGAAAGGATCCACTATCACCTTACCGGTATAGGTATCCTTTTTAAGGAAAAGCTGTCCTTCTGTAATATATCCGGTATTGTCTGGGATTGCATGGGTGATATCGCCCTCATTAAGCGTGGTCACGGCTACAATAGTTATGGATCCTCCATGAGCAAACTGTACGGCCTTCTCATAAATTCGTGCCAGGTCGCTGTACAAAGATCCGGGCATGGAGTCCTTCGAAGGAATCTGGTCCATTTTATTGCTGACGATAGCAAGCGCATCCGCATAAAGGGTCATATCGGTGAGTAGTACCAATACTTTTTCTTTTTTCTCATTAGCAAAATACTCAGCAGCAGTACAAGTCATGTCAGGGATAAGCAAACGTTCGAGAGGCGGGTCTTCGGATGTATTGATAAAGCTTACAATCCGATCAAGTACTCCGCGGTTGGTAAAGATTTCCTTGAAGAAGATATAATCGTCATAGGACAGTCCCATGCCACCCAAGATAATTCTGTCTGCTTCTGCACGCATGGCTACCTCAGCTAGTACTGAGTTATAGGGTTGATCAGGATCCGCAAAGAATGGGATTTTCTGACCTGTAACCAGCGTATTGTTCAGATCAATGCCTGCAATACCGGTAGCAAGCAGGTGAGATGGCTTAATACGCCTTACAGGGTTTACAGTTTGTCCCCCGATCGGCCGGGCTTCACCCTCCACTGGCGGACCGTCATCAAAAGGATCGCCGTATGCGTTTAGGAACCGACCACAAAAAAGGTCACTGACATTGAGCTGGGGAGGATTACCGGAAAAAACTATCTCTGTTTTTGTGGAGATTCCTTCGGTGCCAGGAAAAACCTGCAACGTGACCAGATCATCAACGATCCTGATGACCTGGGCAGGTCTTCCATTGACCCATGCCAACTCCTGGTAGCCAATTCCTTCTGCACGAACATCACACGTGGCCTTAGTGATGGCCGATATTTCAGTGTAAATGCGTTGAAATGCTTTCTTTTTCATTTACAGGTAAATTAAGTGGTTGCCACCGGGGTAGCGTACGGTTGTAACATAAGATCAAGATCATTTTCAAACTTCCTGAATTCATTGGAATCGAGGGGCACATAGTTCATCTGCTTAAAAAGATTGATTAGTTTTTTAAAGTAACTACCAATTTCCTGAAAGTCTGAAAATGGAAAATCCATCACCGAAATCTTATAAAACCTGTTAAGCATAGCCCGTTGTCGTTCGATGGATGTGCTCATATCTACTTCATCAAATGAGTCCTGTTGTATAAAACCGAAATCAATGAGTTCCGCCTTCCAAAAATTCACATGGTATTCCGGAGGGACCGCATCATCACCCAGAATGTCGATCTGGTCTTTCGCCTCAAGTCCAAGTTGAACAATGTCCTTCACTTTCTTAACCAGGTTTACCCAACCTTCCTGAATGTGTTGGTCTGCAAATTCGACGAACTCGTCGTAGTCCAGGTATTTGCTATATGACGCAAGTGCATCGATTGCAGGGTAGCGTTTGGCATCTGCCCTTTTCTGTGAGAGGGCATAAAAACAACGGGCTACCTTACTAGTCGATTCGGTAACCGGTTCCTTGAAGTTACCCCCTACTGGAGAAATGGTGCCTATAAAAGTGACCGAGCCAGTTGTACTATTGTTGAGTTCGACGACCCCTGCCCGACTGTAAAAGTTAGCTATGATGGCAGAAAGCTCTACCGGGAATGCATCCGGGCCCGGAAGTTCTTCCAGGCGGTTCGACATCTCACGCAGTGCTTGTGCCCATCGGGAAGTAGAGTCAGCAAGTAGAAGCACTTTAAGGCCCATATTGCGGTAATATTCAGCCAACGTCATGCCCACATAAACCGAAGCTTCACGGGCTGCAACCGGCATATTGGAAGTATTGCATATGATAGTGGTACGCTCTTGTAGCTTACGCCCTGAACGCGGGTCGATAAGTTCGGGGAATTCCGTGAAGATTTCCACCACTTCATTGGCACGTTCACCACAAGCCACTATGATTACGATGTCAGCTTCCCCGTTCTTAGCTATTGCCTGCTGTAAAACTGTTTTGCCGGTGCCAAAAGGCCCCGGGATGTAACCGGTACCTCCTTCTGTGATTGGGTTGAGCGTGTCAATCACCCTGAGACCAGTCTGCAAAATTTCGAACGGACGATTTTTCATTTTATACGCACTGATTGCCCGTTTTACCGGCCAGCGCTGCACCATAGTAATCTCATGTTTCTGCCCCTTTTCATCCTGAAGAACAGCGATGGCTGTATCCTTGTTATAATCTCCTGCCTTGATAACTGAAAGTACTTCATAGGTTTCTACCATAGCAAAGGGAACCATGATTTTATGATTCATCCAGTTTTCCTTTACCTCTCCCAGCCATTCACCTGCTGAAACCCGATCACCCTTGGTGGCAATAGGCTTAAAATCATAGAATACATCAGCATCCAGAGGTTCTGTGATTTCCCCAATACGAAGGAAAGTTCCACCCATTTTATCAAGGTCATTCTGTAGTCCGTCATAGTTTTTCGAAAGGATTCCGGGGCCAAGCTCTACCTCAAGCATTTGTCCGGTAAAATTAACCTCATCGCCGATCTTGATTCCACGGGTCTCTTCAAACACTTGTGCAAAGGCAATGGATCCTTTAATACGGATTACTTCTGCCCGAAGCGAAATCTGACCGCGAAGCACATGACAAATCTCATTTTGTGAAATGGGTCCATTCGCTTTAATTGTAATAAGGTTTGAGACAATACTTGTAATTATTCCTTTGGTCATTTCATATTTATTCTAGTGATTCAACATTTGCCAGAATGGAGTCAATCCGCATTTGAAGCACACCAACTTCCAACAGATCGTTCGATCTCACCCATTTTGTAAGCGTCATAAGTTTAAGAAAAATGGCACATACGCGATCAAGGGTAAAAAAGTCTGTCGATCTATATTGATCGGCAAAATCCCAGCGAATTTTATCCATAGTAACCTGGATTAACTTAGGTTGCTTGATCAATAGCGCATCCATAAGTTCATCATGATGTGAATTGATCACATCATATTCGGACGGTTTCCCTTGCTTGAGGGTAGTTGCAAGAGAACTCCCCAAATCCTGTCCGGGGAAATTCCGGCTATTTGAACTCATGACAAGTGAGCGGAGTTCCCGGTCAAAATCAGAGTATGCGCGAACGAATCCTTCACAGGTATTTGCGACTTCCGTAAAATAGTTTTCCCACAAGAGATCCTCCAATTCTTTAACAGACATAGATGAAGTCTGATCATCGAACCGAACAAGGAAATCGGACATGTACTCAGGCAATGCATACTTGTTTCTAAGTAGGAACTCCAGTTCAGTCATTGAAAAATAAGAAGGGTTAGCTTCACTGAATATGTTGAAGTTCTTTCTCCTTTTGACTAGCAGGTCAATAAAATTGATGTTATCATTACGATAAAGCAGATAGTTGACCTGCCTGAGGCCTTCAGGTTCCAGATTGTCCCTGATCAGTTGAATGGTTTCAGGGATGTCTAATTCTTTTAACAGGGTAGCGGGTTGAAGATCGGGTAACGTCGCTAGCAGGTAATAATATCTCATTCAGCACCTAATTGAAAAGTAATTTTGAGGTTCTTTCATCCAGATAGCCGCTGAATAGCTCATTGAAGTCGTCCTCAGTGAATGTGAGTTGGTAATTGTCAGACTCCCTACTTATTCTGAATCCGGCAGATAGCCTTTCATCAAATGTGATTGAAAGGTTGTTGAGACTGTGGGCAATGGCTTGATCGAATTGTTTGTCAATTTTAGATCGGAGTTCTTCCGAAAATACAAGTTCTGCATTCTCATCTTTATTCCAGTTTTCTATAAGGCTTTGGATAACTGTTTTCAAAAAGTCAGGATCCATTACCAGTTCCCGTATATTTTCACGAAGTATGCGATCCCGAATCAGACCCTTAATTCTGGTTTGAAGATCGCTAATCATTCGGTTGCTTTTCATTCGAATTTCTCCCTCACTTTTTTTTGCCAGCTGTTGGGCATCCTTTTCAGCTTTTGCCAGAATATTACCGGATTCCGAATGTGCTTTTTCTAGTATCTCTTCAGCTTCCTTCTGTGCATTAGCAAGAATGTCAGCTGCTTCATTTTCTGCCTTTTCAATACCCTCCTGATAAATCTTTTCAGTGAGGATGTCAAGATTAGAAGTCTCCATAATCAAAAATTCATTGGTGCTTATGTCACCTTTAAAATTGCCCAAGATAGAAAACACAGAAGATGAAACCCTGATAATAAGCACTCAGGATAATGACATAAGTCAGCAGAAAGACATGCAGAGAATATACCGCTTCTCCGGTTTTAACGTCTCAGTCGGAAGGGTCTCCTTCACTAACAATACGGGTTATATGGATATGGGTAACATGGAATGTGTGCCATAAAAGGTAGCATAAAGAATGTATAAAGCAGGACCAAATTTAAGAATGAAAGCAATAGAGATAGCGGTAAAATATTCCATTTAACTTAATTGAACAACGCCTGAGCTAGGGTTTATCAAGAAAACAGATTTTCATTTAGAGGAGTGATCCTGATAGATTAAGTAACAAAAACAAGATTATTACTATCGATTTTGTTGCCTTTACACAATACCCGATGGAGCAGCATTAGACTCTTTGAAACTTGAAGAAACAGCTAATAATTATAGCGAGTGGTTCTCAGAAGATAATTGATCTGTATTTGTTCTGATCATATCTTATTAGGATTGAAATCTCCATTCGGTCGTTATTCTTTTTGGTATAAAGTATTCTGTCAGCCGATCTGATTTTTAAGCTATGAAAGAATCTGGTAACATATCTATTGGAGGCATCTGCAAATCCACTTCCTTCTTAAGTGATGTCTTTATGTTACTTACGAGATAATCCTTGAATCCATCAAAATGAAGGTATAGCGCCATCATCCCCGAGATGTACCGAAATGACCGGGGATTTCTAAAAAGGCAAACAGCAACACTACGCCAGAAATACCTTCGATGGGGAGAGCGAATGCCCAGTGCAATAAAAAGACGAACCACACCCTTTAGGTCTCTCATAAGATAATTAATTGGAATCTTGAGCTTCTTGTTAGAACAATTAAGCAACAAAGCAACACGTGATATTCTTTTAAAAAAGTGAGCCGGGTCATAAACGTTTGAGATCACATTTTCATAATCAGCAAGTATCTCCTGTTTTGGCCGAATTGTATTAAAATTTAGGCCTGATACACATTGATCGCCGGTAATGTCCAGACTCTCTCGAAATGATCCTAAACGTCCCTCTTTCCCCAGTCTTTTAGTAAATTGTGTTCCCGGTAAAGCGTAGAGCAACCCAATCATATTGACTGGGATACATGTTTTTTCCACGCATTTAATGATATCATCAGCAATCCCAGGTCTCTCACCGTCAAACCCTACAATGTAACCGGCAGTCACGAGCATTCCATGTCGGTAAATCCGATGAATGCTATCGGGAATTGACCGCCGGGTGTTTTGTCGTTTTCGAGTTGCAATTAGCAGCTCTTCGTTTGGGGTTTCAATTCCAACAAATACTCCGAAAAAGCCAGAATCCTGCATCAATTTCATCAATATAGGGTCATCTGCCAGCGTAATTGTTGCCTGGACGTAAAACTCAAAAGGCCAGGCATGCGTTTCCTGCCATTCCTTTAACCGGGGAAGAAAAGCTTTTACGGCTCTTTTGTTTCCGATGAAGTTGTCATCAACCAGGTCGAGAAATCCCCGGTAACCAAGATCATAGAGTCTTTGGAGTTCATCAAAGATCTGCTCTTGTGACTTGAGTCGTGGAATACGTCCAAAAAGCTCGATGATATCACAAAACTCACAATTGAAAGGGCAGCCTCTTGCAGTTTGGAGCCCAATGTTCGTATAGTTTTTGAAATTAATCAATTCGTAGCGAGGCATGGGTGAGCGGGTCATATCTGCCTTCTCTCCACGACCATCATAAACATGTCGGGCTTTACCTTCTTTAAAATCTTTAAGAAATTCCGGTAGAATTACCTCTGCTTCTCCCAATATCAGATAATCGCCCTGGTCATAGCGTTGTGGAGTTGATGTAACAGCAGGACCACCTAATACGTGAGGCTTGGAAAATCTCTTAATGCGGGAAATTAACTTGAGATGTTCCTCTTGTTGGGGGAGCATACCACCACTGAGAACGATATCAGACCATTCAATGTCCTCATCTTTCAGCTCGGTAACATTGCAGTCAATGAGGCGATATTCCCATGAGTCAGGGCAAATTGCCGCTACTGTAAGTAATCCGAGGGGGGATGCCGGATAACTTGCCCCCACCAACTCGCAAGCTTTCTTGAAATTCCAAAATGAGGCTGCCGTAAAACGGGGATGGACAAGAAGGCATTTGATTAGATAAGTCAAATCGGCAATTTTTATTCCAAATTATTCCTCAGTTATATGGTCTTATATATTTCTAAATCTTTATGCAAATTCAATCTGAATCACTTTGTATTTACTCTAATGTTCTCTCATAGAAGTTATTCTCATAACATTGTCGCTCAAACGTATCGCTTTGGGAAAGAGAATATTGTTTTCCAAATGAATGTGCTTATGCAGGTCTTCTTCAAATTCACGCAGCTTTGAATAGAGGACATTATAGGTATTACATCCTTCTGGTGGTGGGGTGTAATCATTGGAAATCCTGACAATCATTTTAAATGTTGCGCCGGCATTCTCATGTTCCAATTCCATCATCCTAATGGGGTTATGAATTGTTCCAAACGGTATATTTCGTAAGGACTTCTTTTCGTCATGGGCTATTACAAGTTCTTTAATAAATGGAAATAAAATATTTTCTTCCTTATGCATATGCTGCATAAGTTCCTCCGCCACATTATCGAACAGCGTTTTAATTTCCACTACTTCCTTGTAATGATGACCATGGACCTTTGCAACTTTATCAGCATATCCCTTGATTCGAGGGATATTTTCGGTAACATAGGAATGATGCACTGTGATAATATAATCAATCAGAAAATCTAATTCCCAACCATTGAAATTATTGGATGCAGTTGCCATCAAACTGATGCGGGAAAGTTCTCGCTCAAGATCTGAAAGATTGATTTTTTTCTTGTCACAGACTTCAGAAACACTAGTGTGCCCACCACAACAGAAGTCAATCCCATATTTCTTGAATACATCGGCTGTCTTGTAATCTTCAGCTACAATTTCAGCTACTGTTCTATTTACTATTGATTCCATTATTTAGGATGTTTATGGTGTTATTATTTTGATTTAAGCTTTTGGTAGTACGTAAAAAAGAATTGAGAAATAGTGGCAGATACTGCCTCCAAGGACAAACAAGTGCCATATGGCATGGTTGTATGGTAACTTTTCCCATCGAAAGAATAGAACGCCTAAAGTATAGATGAGACCACCGGATAATAGCCATAATAAGCCTTCGATAGGAATTTCAATCCACATTTCCCTCGCAGCGAAAAGACAAACCCATCCCATCAGGAGGTAAATCGAGAGGGATAATTTCTCAAGTTTGTCAAGGAAAAAAATTTTGAATATTATGCCCAAAATGGCCAGTCCCCAAATAGTGCTAAACAAAGACCATCCCAAGGGTCCTCGCAGGTTGACGAGCATGAATGGGGTATAAGTGCCAGCAATTAGAACATAAATTGCAGCATGGTCTAAGAACTTAAATACACGTTTTACTTTTGGCTTCTGAAAACTGTGGTATAACGTTGAAGCCAAATAGAGTAGAACTAAGGCACCTCCATAAATACTAAAACTTACAATATGCCAAACATCTCCATACTTAGCTCCTAAAATCACTAAAATAGTTAACCCTCCGATGCTCAATGCAGCTCCGATACCATGAGTTATACTGTTGGCAATTTCTTCGCCTATCGAATTACAATTACTTGGTGAACCTGTGTTTTCTATTTGTGTCAATTTGTTTAACATTCTAATTACCTGTATTAATTGAGACGTTGTTGAGACAGTGCGAGCATCCTTTGGATTGGCTCTATGGCTTTCAATCTTGTTATCTCTGGAATGGTTATTTCGGGCGTTTCATTTTTCAGACATTGGTAAAGCTTTGAAACCGAATTCATTTTCATAAAATCACACTCACTGCAAGAACAGGTGTTATCTTCATAGGCAGGAGCGGGGATTAACGTTTTATCCGGAACAGCCTTTTGCATTTGATGTAAGATTCCCGCTTCAGTAGCCACGATATACTCAGTTGAATTATCCATTTTTACGAAATTGATCAGGCTAGAAGTCGAACCAATAAAGTCTGCGATTTTAAGAATATGACGTTCCGACTCGGGATGAGCAATGAACTTAGCTTTCGGATGTTTCTGATGTAGCCTAAGAATTTTATCAATTGAAAAAGCTTCATGTACACTACATGCTCCATCCCATAGGGTCATGGGTCTCCCCGTTTTTCGTATAAGGTATTCGCCCAGGTTTTTATCAGGTAGAAACAAGATTCGTTCATCCGCTGGAATAGATTCAATCACGCGGATAGCGTTCGATGATGTACATATAAAATCACTTTTTGCTTTTATCTCCGCTGAAGAATTAATATATGAAACGATGGTATGCCCCGGATTTTCTTTCACGAATTTTTCAAACTCAGTGAGCGAACATGATTCTGCAAGTGAACAAGAGGCATTAAGGTCTGGGATGAGTACTTTCTTATCAGGACTGAGAATCTTAGCAGTTTCGGCCATAAAATGTACACCGGCAAAAACAATGATATCAGCGTTGGTATCAGCAGCTCTTCTGGAGAGATCAAGGCTATCTCCGACAAAATCGGCCAAATCCTGAATAATGGGCTCCTGATAATAATGTGCCAGGATTACTGCATTCTTCTGGGCTTTAAGGGATAGAATCTCATCGCAAATTTCCCAATCCACCTCGTTTAGTATTTCTGTGGGTGATAATGTGTCTTTCATATTTATTAACAATTACAAATGAGATCTTAGTTATCTATTCACACTTCGTATAACCACAGCTTTTGCAGGATAGGCAACCCTCTTCATAAACCATGGCATGATCCCGGCATTCCGGGCAAACGTCATCTGTGGGCGTTGTACCATCTGGAATAAACTTCTTCAAAGCCCTTATTACCCCATTTTTCCAGGTGTTGAGGGATTCGCCATCTAGATTCAGATTGGAAACAAGATTTACGACGAATATCAACGGCATGCCATGTCGCAGAATTCCGGAAATCAACTTGGCATAGTTCCAATACTCTTTATCGAATGAGCGGGATAATCCTTCGATAGTTATTTTGTAACCGTCTCTATCTTCATATTGAAAATCATAGCGGGTAACTCCGGCATCAGTTCTGTTTTTTAAAACCCAGCCATTATCAACAGCGCTTAAAATAGCCAGTGAATCTTCCGCCTTACCAGTAAATATTTCGTAAGGCCTCTCGTTGAGAATTCCTACTACTGCAATCCATTTCTCATGATTGTTTTGAAATCGGACAATTTTAGCTTCTAAAGAAATTGGCCGTTTAGGCGGCTTTGTTTCTGAAAAATAATTGGTGTGTTTCCCGTTATCCTTGTCAGACACCAAAACTCCTGATCTAGACCCATCACGATAAACTGTGATCCCTTTGCACCCATTTTTCCAGGCTGTCAAATAAATATCACTAATCAATTCTTCCTGTACATCATTGGGTACATTTACCGTTACGCTTATGGAATGGTCAACCCATTTTTGTATGGTTCCCTGCATTCTCACTTTACTTATCCAATCCACATCACCGGCTGTTGCTTTGTTATAGGGAGATTTCTTAATCAATTCATTGAGACTAACATCATCTAAGAGAGAGGCCTCATTAGTTCCAATTCCCTGGGTTTTCAACCAGGTCAAAAAATTCTTGTGAAAGACATTATGTTCTTCCCATTGATCTCCGGTTTCGTCTGTGAAATCCACCTTAGTCGATTCGGCTTGGGAATTGATTTTGGTTCTTCTTTTATATGAGATCATAAATACAGGCTCAATTCCGGAAGTCGTCTGCGTCATAAGACTGGTTGGACCCGTGGGGGCTACAGTTAACAACGCAATATTCCGTCGCCCATTTTTGAGCATCTGATTGTAAAGGGCTTCATCTTCCTTTTTAATCCGGTTGATGAATGGATTTTTTTCTTCCCTTTTAGGATCGAAAATCGGGAATGCACCTCTTTCCTGAGCCATTTCTACAGATGACCTATAGGCTGCTATGGCAAGGGTCTTATGGATATTTTCAGAAAATTGTATTGCCTCCTCTGAAGCGTAGCGTAAACCAAGTGCCGCCAGCATATCTCCTTCAGCAGTGATGCCGAGGCCGGTTCTTCTACCCTCAAGACACTTGTTTTTTATTTTTTTACAGAGGCTTAACTCAGTTCTTTTTATTTCATAGAGTTGTGGGTCATTATCAATTTTTTCCAGTATGCCGTCAATTTTTTCTACTTCGAGGTCAACAATATCATCCATAATTCTTTGGCCGATTCTCACATAATTTTTGAATAAATCAAAATTGAAACTGGCTTTTGGGGTAAAGGGATTTTCAACAAAGTTGAAAAGATTGATGGCTACCAGGCGGCAACTGTCATAAGGGCAAAGAGGGATTTCACCACAAGGATTGGTGGATACTGTTTTGAAACTAAAATCTGAATAACAATCAGGAATTGATTCGTTGATTATAGTGTCCCAAAATAAAATACCGGGCTCACCTGACTCCCAGGCATTGTGAATGATCTTCTGCCAAAGCTTTTTCGCATGGATTGTTGTTTTGTATCCCGGATTTTCTGATTCGACAGGATATTGTAAGGTATAAGTTGTGTCGCTTTCAACCGCTTTCATGAATTCATCGTCAATCCTTACTGAAACGTTAGCCCCGGTCACTTTCTTCCCATCGAGTTTCACATCGATAAAATCCTCAACATCAGGGTGTTTAATACTTATTGACAACATCAAAGCACCTCTCCTGCCATCCTGAGCAACCTCCCGGGTAGAGTGGGAATATCTCTCCATAAAAGGAACAACGCCTGTGGAAGTGAGCGCACTATTTTTGACGGGGCTTTTCTTCGGTCTTATATGAGACAGGTCATGGCCGACTCCTCCACGTCTTTTCATCAATTGAACCTGCTCTTCATCAATTTTCATGATAGCGCCATAAGAGTCGGCATCTCCTCGATTACCGATAACGAAACAATTGGAAAGGGAGGCAATCTGAAAAGGATTCCCAATACCAGTCATTGAGCCACCTTGAGGAACGATATATTTAAATTCTTTTAAGGACCTATAAACTTCATCTTTGGATAAAGGATTCGGATATTTTTTCTCAATTCGGGCAATTTCTGAAGCCATCCTCTGATGCATGTCATCAGGGCTACATTCATAAAAATTACCATCGGAATCCTTCAGCGAATATTTGTTAATCCAGACATTGGTTGCTAATTCATCACCATCAAAATAGGCCAGCGTTTTTTCCAACAATTCCTTTTGTGTATAGGTTTTTGCGATTTGCTTAGGCTTTTCTTCAGGCTTAAGAGGTAATGATTCGGGAAAACTGATTTTTAAGGTGGCTTCTTTCATTCGATTCTTATTTAGACTTTTATTTTTCAGCTAAATCATTCTCCATAACGTTGGTGTTGGCTTTTATATTTTTTGTCTTTGTTAGCTTCTTTTTTGGAACAGCACTGGCAAAAACCCCCTGTTCTTTAATTTCTTCCAGTCTGCAACTCCAATAGAGTTCGCCATTATAGACCGTTATATCAGGACAACCATCACACATGTTCATTTGTCCATCATCCATAACATCTAATGGCTGAATTATTGCGAATGTTTGCAAATAGACTTTTTGAAATATCTGTAATGGATTTTTCAGATAGTTTAAAAATGCTCGTCTTGACCCCTTATCAAATATGCTAAAGAAAAGCATTGCAAGACGACCTAAATTCAAAATTTTCGGACTGGAGTAACTCAGCCATCGATTGCGGAAAAAGTGCGATGAATTTTGTACTATTTTCATAAAGTTTGATCCGGCATAGCCAATGGTTTTATTCCTGAAACCATACCGAATTGCAACAGTCCACTTCAGGCTGTCAGGATCTACCGTGCCATTGAGATAGCCACTGGGTTCATAGGTTAGGTCGGAACGACGTATCTGATCTACGACATCCTGAGCTTTAAGTATCTTGTTACCTACAAAATCAGTATTATTATAAGTTGTGGCATCTTTTATCAATTTTCCGTTGGAAAAAAGTGCAAAATCAGATAACATACTCGGCTCACGATAAAGGATAAGAACGATTGTATGAACTTTATCGGGATTTAATTTGGCCCAGTTGATGGTATCAGGAACCTGATATAACGTTTTTTCTGAGACCGTCTGGTTGAAGGAACAGCTAAGGCCACCTTCAGCAAAAACCATATCTGCAAATTTTTGTCGGAGGGCATTATGATCTTTTTCTTCCAGCGCCTTTAGTGAATCTTTTCTTTTCTGAGTAGTATCGATGTGAAAGGTGAATCCAGCTACTCCTGCCTCTTTTAATTCATGTAAAAATTCAGGAGTTAACGCAAGACCATTCGTATTGACAATTGGTTTCCATCCTTCATCCCTGATCATCCTTACTATCTCTACAATTTTTGGGTGGATTAATGGATCACCACCGGCTATGCTAATGCAATCACTTTTCCTTTTGGTTTTAAAAACCAAAAGTTCACTGGCAATTTCTGTCAAAGATTTATGTCCATCTTTTTTTGGATCCCTGTAACACCCTTTACATGCCAAATTGCATTTGGTTGTTACTTCGAGCCAGGAGATGCCATTGTCAGTTAGTGACCATGGTAGCCTGTAATATTTCATTGGTTCCAGTTTTCTAGAATTCATGCCTTTGGATGCTAATTCAGATTTAAGTGATGTTCTGAGCAGCAAATATTAGATAAGAAGGTCTAAAATACTAATAAATTGAGAAAATTTGTTTGGGATGACGAATTGTAATTATTGATATAGTGACCTTTTATAGTGATCATCGTATTGCCAAACCAATTGAGTTAAACACCTGCTTGATCTATTCACTATTAGCATTGTTGTTTAAGGTGATCTATCGAATAGTTAACAAAAAGCTCGTTTTGGTTAAATCCGAGTGCTTAATTCAGCAATTTGATGGGCTTACTCTCTTTTCGAAATCTGTCAATGACGGTAATGCTTAGATTGGAAGGTACAACATCGGCTGATTTGAACTTAAGTTCAATCTTATTGTCAGCCGTCACTGCCACGATGTTTTCCGGATTTTCGTTGTCGGTTGATTTATAGATAGCATAGTAGCGAACTTGTTCTGGAAGATCAGCCTCCCATTTAAGATTAATACTCCTTTTTTTTACAGTATTTTCAACTATTCTAATATTTATGTTGCAGTTTTTATCAGCATCAAGATGCGAAGCAGGGGGAAGGGCATGATATGCATAAAATTTATTTTTGAGTATCTCATTCACCCCCAACGGATTATTCATAAAGGTTAGTGACCTGAAATAGCCGCTACCCAGTAAGTTTGGAATGCTATCATTAAAATATAACTGGCGGTCGATTTCATTCCCTTCAGTCCATGGTAATCCTGAATCTGAGTTTCCCAATCTATATGGTCCCTGCCCTATATAGAAATTGACCCCAAAGTTGTGATCGTTCCACCACTTTGTAACCACACGGTAATCCATAATATCTCTGCCCAGGTATTGGTAGCATTGCGGTAAAATATAATCGAGCCATCCATTTTTCAGCCATGCAAGAGCATCTCCGTAAAGGTCATCGTAATTCGTTTGTAATGTTTGAGTATCGCTGCCATCGGGGTCGTCGGATCTATTCCTCCACACACCAAAGGGGCTTATTCCAAAATGTACCCACGGCTTAAGATGGTTAATCGTGTCATATAATTCCTTCACGAGGGTGTTCACATTATCCCTACGCCAGTCATCCTTACGTTCTGGTGGAAATTCACGGTGATAAAGGGAAAATGAGAGCGTATCAGGAAATTCTATTCCCTCTAACCTATAAGGGTAGTAGTAATCATCAAAATGTACCGCATCAATATCATACCGGGATACCACATCAGCGATAACCTTTTCTACAAATTTTCTGGCTGGTGGTATGCCTGGATCAAAGTAGACATCCTTTCCATGTGACACAAACCAATCGGGATGCTGGAAGAAGACATGCTCCGGTGATAATTTAGGATCTAAATTATTTCTTACGGCCCTGTAAGGATTGAACCAGGCATGGAATTCCATCGACCGTTTGTGAGTTTCATTGATCATGAATTGTAATGGATCAAAAAATGAGGGCGGAGCAAGACCTTGCTTTCCAGTAAGAAACTCTGACCATGGTTCATATTCAGAGGGATAAAAGGTATCTGCTGTCGGTCGTATTTGAACGATCACAGCATTCATGCCCAGATCTTTCAACTTATCGATTTGATTTAGATATTCTTTTTTTAACCGACGTACACTCAGTCCGGGCTTTGATGGCCAATCCAGATTACGAACGGTTGCAATCCAGACGCCTCGAAACTGTTGTTTGTGCGGAATAATACCCGTATTGTCCTGGGCATTAATCTTTAAAGACAATGATAAAATAATTAGAAGAATAAGCTTGAGTTTCATTTGTCCACAATTATAAACGAAAAAAGGTCACGTTATGAGTGACCTTTTTTCGTTTTGTTGGACCCTTAAATTTATTCAAGATATCAATGATCAATTCAGGCTTAGAAGCCAGTTTCTGGATAAAAGATCGGGATTTCATATTCTTAATGAAAGTTTCCAATTTTCTTGCATCCGCTCTCGACGTCAGCTGATAAGACCAAAAGAGTTTCCAGTCATTGACCTGAGAAGTAAATGCTCCTTTATAATGGGCACCATTATGTTCCACTATTCTTTTCTCTACATCTTCAGATTCTCCAATATAGTATTTATCTAATTGATCACTATATATGATGTAGCAATAGAAGCTCATAAAAAAACCCAGCCAATGGCTGGGTAAAAAAAATAAAAAAATATGTGGGACCTATAGGATTCGAACCTATGACCCCTTGGGTGTAAACCAAGTGCTCTGAACCAGCTGAGCTAAGATCCCAAAATAATAAAACATACTATGTTCGAATCCGATTGATTACGAACTATGACCCTCCCGAGTTCTCGGGATGCTCCCTGCCCGGACGACTTCTATCGGACCGATTGAGCCAGCTGAGCTAAGATCTCAAGTTCCCCTTCAAAAGAGGAGTGCAAATGTAGGTTGTAGTTTTATAATTATAAAAGACTTGAGCGACTTAGTATTAGTTCGGTCACACTCATCCGAACCTTTATGAATAAAGTTGCAATATCCCGTAATGCTTAATGTTTGCCACGTTT
>JAQCLE010000169.1 GCA_027592755.1 Bacteroidota bacterium
AAACGTGGCAAACATTAAGCATTACGGGATATTGCAACTTTATTCATAAAGGTTCGGATGAGTGTGAACATAAACTTAACATTGGCCAGAAGTTATTATATATCGACTGGCTACTTTTACATCTTAAAAGCTCATTTAAAATGCAACTCAACCAATATTTAAAAAGCCTTGTTTTAACCGGAATGAGTCTCTTTTTCGTTTCCTGTGGAGGCACCAACAAATCAGGATCAGAGACTAAGCTTACCGGCGAAGTAAAAATTGATGGATCAAGTACGGTATATCCAATAACAGAAGCGATTGCGGAAGAATTTCGGATTGACCAACCAGATGTTAGGGTAACTGTTGGGGTATCGGGAACCGGGGGAGGTTTTAAAAAATTTGGACGAGGAGAAACCGATATCAATGATGCTTCGAGACCAATTAAAGCAGGAGAGCAAGAAGTTTGTGCCTCCAATAAGATTAACTATGTTGAATTGACAGTGGCTTATGACGGACTCGCAGTATTAATAAGTCCTGAAAATGACTGGGTAGATTATTTTACTGTCGACGAACTAAAGAAAATTTGGGAACCTTCTGCACAAGGAACTGTTACAAAATGGAACCAGGTACGACCGGAATGGCCGGATGAAGAGTTTCATCTCTATGGTCCTGGTGTTGCGTCGGGAACATACGATTATTTCACAGAAGCAATTGTTGGCGAAAGTGGAGCAAGCCGTGGCGACTATACGGCCAGTGAAGATGATAATGTGTTAGTGCAGGGGATAGCAGGTGATAAAAATAGCATTGGATTCTTCGGCCTTGCGTATTATGAGGAGAATAAGGACAAACTCAAACTCATTGGTGTGGATAATGGTAACGGGGCAGTTAGTCCAACACTTGAAACTGTTAAAACAGGGGAATACGCACCACTTTCGAGACCCATTTTCATCTATGTTAGTGATGCTGCAATTAAACGGCCGGAGGTGATTCAATTTGTCAATTTCTATTTAAGCAATGCTTCGATACTGGTAACTGAAATAGGCTACATACCTCTTCAGGATGTGGAGTATAAAAAGGAGCAACAAGAATTTTCAGATTTTGTGGGTATTTGACCGATCCGTGCTCCTCAATAAAATTTTGTGAGGAAGCTAAACGAAAGGATAATTGAGGCAGGCCTTGCCTTGTGTGGTGGATTAACGATTCTTACCACAGTAGGAATAATTTATGTGCTATTCTCAGAATCATGGGGGTTTTTTTCCCGGGTTTTTTTTTTTGATTTTATAACGGACACGGAATGGACGCCACTTTTTACTCAAAAACATTACGGAATACTTCCATTATTGTCGGGGACATTCATAGTTACCTTGATTTCCATTATAGTGGCGTTACCAGTGGGTCTGACCATAGCAATCTTTTTAAATGAATACGCCCCGAAAGGATTCAGACAAAATGTTAAACCTGCTCTTGAAATTTTAGCTGCTGTACCCACCGTCGTTTATGGTTTTTTTGCACTTACAGTTGTTACTCCATTTCTCCAGGTAATAATTCCTGGATTGGGTTCTTTCAATGCGCTTTCTGCAGGCATCGTAATGGGTATAATGATAATCCCAATGGTGTCCTCTTTAAGTGAGGACGCATTATTTGCAATCCCCAAAACATTGAAAGAGGCCTCCTATGGCATGGGTGCAACCCGGTTTCAAACCGCTTTTAAAGTGGCAGTTCCAGCGGCGGCTTCAGGAATTATAGTCTCAGTGATATTGGCAATTGGCAGAGCTATTGGTGAAACAATGATCGTCAGCATAGCTGCTGGCCAGCAGCCAATACTAACACTTGACCCAAGGGATGCAGTAGAAACGATTACCGCATACATTGTCCAGGTAAGTCTTGGCGACGTGGAGCATGGCTCCCTGGAATACCAGACCATATTTGCTGCCGGTATAACACTGTTCCTCTTCACCTTCATTTTAAATAATATCAGCTTCTGGATGAAAAAGAAATATCAGGAACGCTATGAATAATCTTAGGAAAAACAGGTTAATCGACGAGACATTCCGTTATTTCGGCATTGCCTGTACCTTATTTGGATTGGTGATGTTGGCTATATTCATTGGAAAAATCCTTTTGGATGGTGCGGGTAGAATTGATTGGGATTTCATTATGAGTCTCCCATCCAGAAAACCTGAAAAAGCTGGCATCCTGACCGCCTGGACCGGGACAACCTGGATATTAGGCCTGACTGCAATAATCGCAATTCCGATAGGTGTGGCAGCTGGAATTTATTTGGAAGAATATGGGAATAAGAACAGGCTGGCTTCAATCGTTGAAATCAACATCGCCAACCTCGCTGGCGTACCCTCGATCATTTATGGCTTGTTGGGTTTGGAGATTTTTGTAAGAACATTAAAACTTGGTGGTAGTCTATTGGCGGGAGCATTTACTCTCGCCTTGTTGATTTTACCTATAATCATTGTTGCCACTCGCGAAGCCTTAAAAGCCGTACCGGGTTCGCTAAGGGAGGCCTCTTATGGAATGGGTGCTACTAAATGGCAAACTATCTGGTACCAGGTTTTGCCGGCCTCTTCCGGAGGAATACTTACTGGTATTATTCTTTCCCTTTCGCGAGCGGTGGGAGAAACGGCTCCTTTAATTGTAATCGGAGCCTTGGCCTATGTCCCTTTCATTGCTAAAAGTCCTATGGATGAGTTCACTGTATTACCCATGCAAATATTCAACTGGGTTTCAAGACCCCAGCATGGATTCATAGTCAATGCCGCTTCAGCAATTATTATCTTATTGATAATAACTTTTATACTTAATGGCATAGCAATTTATTTGCGTAACAAGTGGCAAAAGAAGATAAACTGGTAGCTTAAAGAACCAATGAAGAATATACAGGCAAATAATGTTGATGCATACTATGGTGAAAATCATGTACTTAAGGACATCACATTAAATGTTAAGGAAAAGTCGGTAACAGCATTTATTGGCCCATCTGGCTGTGGAAAATCTACATTTCTACGGATGTTCAATAGAATGAACGACTACATTGAGGGTTTCCGCAAAGAAGGAGAAATACTTATTGATGGGAAGGAGATTTATGACAAAGATGTGAGGGTTGAAGAGTTAAGGCAAAATGTCGGGATGGTTTTTCAAAGGCCTAATCCTTTTCCAAAATCTATTTATGACAATGTTGCCTACGGCCTGAGGATTCAGGGAATTAAAGACAAAACAAGATTAGATCAGGCGGTAGAAAACGCCTTGCGCAAGTCGGTGCTGTGGGATGAAGCGAAAGATAATTTGAATAAATCAGCGCTGTCTCTGTCCGGAGGTCAACAGCAACGTTTGTGCATTGCGAGAACCCTGGCCGTTGAGCCCACCATTATTTTAATGGATGAGCCGGCGTCGGCATTGGACCCCATATCTACTTCCAAAATCGAGGAGTTAATCCTGGAGTTAAAAGTCGATTACACTATAATTATTGTCACCCATAACATGCAACAAGCGGCGCGGATCAGTGACAAAACTGCTTTTTTCTATATAGGTGAATTGATCGAATATAATAAGACCAAAGACCTTTTTACCAACCCTGAAAATGAAAGAACAGAAAACTACATTTCAGGAAGATTTGGATAATTTTGAATAATCTTTAGAACAACCTCAACACATTAGAATGTCAAATCTGGAATTAGCTCTTGATGATTTAAGAAGAAATTTGTTGGAAATGGTGGACCTCGTCAATCATCAATTGTCAAACTGCAAAGAGGCCATCCATAAAAACGATGAAGATTTGGCTGAAGAAGTTATCTCAATGGATAAAAGGGTGAATGCGATGGAGCTGAAAATCGACAAGGACTGCGAAAGTATCCTCGCTCTTTATAATCCAGTGGCCACAGACTTGCGTTTCGTGATGGCCGCATTAAAAACCAATCATGACCTTGAAAGAATAGGAGACAATATAAGAGGGATGGCTAAAGCATTTAGAGGGGTACGTGACACCAAAGCATCGGGCTTTTATTCAATATTCCAAATATCCGATATGTTTGATATAGTTGTGAGCATCCTCGATAATGTGCGTGATGCCATGGAAAGCGATGATACCAAGTTGGTGAGAAAAATATTCAAGAAAGATGCTAAACTTGACAAGCTTGATGAAAAATCCCTTCTTATCGCAGCTAAATTATTAAAAGCAAATCCTACCAAATCAACAACAATACTTTCTTTATATACCATCGCGAAAAAACTTGAGAGGATAGGTGATTTGAGCACCAATTTGGGAGAAGAAATGATTTTCCATATTGAAGCCAAAGTACTTAAGCATAAAAAGAAGTTGAAAAAGGATTTTTCCAAAAAGTAAGTAGCCCGATTCTATGCTATCTTAATGTTAAACATTGATTAACAATTTGACGGTGCTATGTTAAGTGTTTGGGGCATTCTTACCTTCGCTTAATTAAAAGTTCCTGTGTCTAACTTAACCCGAAAAATTCACTAAACAGTTAGGGAGAAGGCATAAAAACAGGCATAAATTGCTTATATT
>JAQCLE010000052.1 GCA_027592755.1 Bacteroidota bacterium
TCAAAGGTTTGAACTTTTTCCGCTATTTTATCCGTTTTTTGAAATTAGACTTTCGGATAGTTGTGATGTGACAACTTTATTTAGTAAGTACCGAATATTATTATTCATCAATCAAATCACTGTTCAGAAACATATTCATCAATTACAAAGCCACCTTGAGAACAAGCGACCTGTAGAAATTAACACCTTCCGATAACCTTTCGGGGGAATAGTCCTCCGACCACTTATTCACCCACGGATCATAGATTTCAACACTTGAATAGCTGGAAGGAATTATATCAATCATGTCTTCTTTTGAAAGTGTTACTATCTCAGGTGGTATTCCCTCATCCAATTCAGTTTCCCAGTCATTCCGTTTATCCCTCAGCCAGATGAGCGTGGTTGATTTTCCTTTAAGCGTATAAATTCTTAATCTTTCAGTTTCATTAAATACTGGTTCAAATCCTTCTTTTATTGGATCAATTCCGTCGATCGCATTTGAAAATCTGCCATATTGGAACCACAGGTTATTAGCATGTACATAGGGGATCCAATGCCATATCATTCCGGCACCGGCCGATCCAGCGAAAAAAGGGGCAAAAAGTATATCATGCAATAAGAGTCCCACAGTGTCCTTTTCATAATATCTGATTGGACCCGAATGTCTCTGCTCGAACTATTGGATTTCGAAATGCTTGAAGGCCGCACTTTCAACCGCAACTTCAGTCGGGATTCGACGAAAATCATTTTCAATCAAGCTGCCATTGAAGTGATGGGTCTCAAAGAGCCAATCGGTCAAAAAATAAAACTTTGGGACGAAAATGATCTAGAAATAATTGGCGTAGTAAAGGACTTTCACTTCCAATCTCTTCATACGGAAGTAAAGCCACTGTTCTTTTGGCTTCGGCCAGAAAATTCCTGGAATATCATGATGAAGATCAAAGCCGGACAAGAGAAAGAGACACTCGCTCAGTTAAAAGATCACTACGAATCTTACAACGCAGGCTTTACTTTTGACTATCAATTTTTAGACGATGAATACCAGAAATTGTACACTTCTGAGCAACGTGTTTCTACTCTTTCAAAATGTTTTGGAGGCATTGCTATTTTGATTTCTTGCTTAGGATTATTTGGACTGGCAGCTTTTACCGCAGAGCGGAGAACAAAAGAAATTGGCATCAGAAAAACCCTTGGCTCAAGTTCCCTCAACATCATTTACTTATTGAGCAGTGACTTTACTAAAATGGTAGCCGTCTCAGTTTCGATTGCCATCCCCCTCAGCTATTATTTGCTGGATTCCTGGTTGGAGGACTTTGCATATAGAATAGAACTTGAGTGGTGGTTCTTCCTTGCAGCGGGATTGGGCTCTTTGATAATTGCCTTGTTAACCGTAGGATATCAGGCAGTTAAAGCGGCTAACATCAACCCGGCAAGTTGTTTAAGGGATGAGTGATCTTTGGATGAGATCCTGACTTGATATCCTTCACCTAAACGGCTATCTTCATTGTTTCAACTCAGTAATTCAATTTTTATTAAATATTTACTTTTATTTATCAGGAACAACTATCACATTATCAGTCGAATAAAGATTTATTTAGAAGAAAACTCAACACACTAAAGAAGAACAAAAAAGGGCAATTGGATAGGAAATTCCACCAACTAAACGAGGAAGTCTTTCAAGAGATCGACTGCCTGAAATGTGCTAATTGCTGTAAGACCATCTGCCCTATTTTTAAGGAAAGGGATATTGACAGAATCGCCAGATCTCTGAAAATGAAACCATCAGCATTCGTTACATCCTATCTACACATTGATGATGACGGAGATTATGTTTTAAATCAAACTCATAGTCCATTCCTAGGGAAAGACAATTATTGTTCAATCTATAACGTCCGACCAAAAGCATGCAGGGAGTATCCCCATACCAACCCTGTGAACATGCACAAATACCTTGGACTGGCTGCAAAAAATTTAACAGTTTGTCCCGCAGTCATTGAGATTCTTAAAAGAATCCCCCTATAATAAGTAATTCGCGAGAAGTGATTTGTACATAACTGTATAGTATGTGAGTATTTTGTTATATTAGTTTAACAAAAATCAAACTCAGCTAGCTATGTTTTCATTAATAATTTTGGTAGGATCTTTCTTAATGCTTCTTGTCGTTATCGAAATTCTCAACAAAAGCAAAAAGTGGTTTTAGAGTTCAACTCATAACCACTTTTTGCAAATGGAAATTCTGAGGTAGTTCTAATTACCCGGATACCAATTTCGTAGTCTGACTTCTACGCCTGCATTTGCTTTGTCAACAAGACTTTTAAATTTCTCAATATCATTGAGTCCACCTTGTCCTCGATAGTGATAAGGATAAACTATTTTAGGTTTGAACTCCAACACCGCATTGGCTGCCTGATCAACATCCATGGTATATGGAAGATTCATGCAAACAAAAGCGACATCAACTCCTCGCAGGGCTCTCATTTCCGGAATGTCTTCCGTATCCCCTGAAATGTACATTTTTTTACCCCCTGCCGTCACTACATACCCATTTCCCCGTCCTTTAGTGTGCCTTGAATCAGCATCTTCCGGGAGGTTATACATCGGAATAGCAGAGATAATCATCCCTTCCAGAACTACTGTGGATCCGTTGCCTAGAATTGAAAGCTGACCTTTATACTTATCCGGAAGTTGGTCGGCAACAGCCTGGGGAACAACAAGTTTCGTCTTAGACAAATCAAGTGCATCAAGGGTTTTCACATCCATATGGTCGCCATGAATATCTGTTATCAAAACAAGAGTAGGCATTGGAAGACCCTTAAAAACCTCAGCCCCACCATACGGATCAACATAAACTACTGTACTATCCCATTCAAAAACAAGTGTAGCATGCAGGATGGGTTTTAAAATCAAATCCCCTTTACTGGTCGATATTTTGTCTCCATCAAGCCCTTGCCCCATCAACTGACCAGTCAGAAGAAAAAGGACCGCGATAAATTTATTCTTCATAGTAATAAGATTTTTAACTAAAGTAAGCCTGTAAATTCAGTGCTGCACACCGCTTACAGAATTCATCGTCTTGTAGAAATTTCCATACACTCAATAGCTTCCTAAAATAAATCTCTTTCGTTTTTAAAGCAATCAATAAATCATCCAATATATTAATTAGTGATTCATTTAACTTTGAACCAATGGCTACACAATTGGCTGATATTAAAATTGCTCTTCATACCCAATCATGTGAAGATGTTAGTAATAAAATTGATCGACTTAACCATTCGATTGATGAAACTTCCAAAGCTCTTGTGGATGAAACCAAAAGCAGTGCCGGAGATAAGTACGAAACCGGGAGAGAAATGATTAAACAGGAGATTGACAAATTAGAAGCCCAATTAATTCTCGCCCGAAGAGAACTACAAACACTTACCCAAATTAATCCGGCCAGAGTTTGCACATCAGCCGACTTAGGCGCATTAGTTACCGTAGATGGGCCAATCAGCTACTTTATTTCAATAAGTGGTCATAAGTTGGATACTAATGAAGGTCCTGTACTTTCGATTTCACCGATGTCACCAATCGGGCAAGCAATGCTGGGATGTAAAACCGGAGATGAATTCGTTTTTGGAGAGAAATCAATTCTGATACAATCAATTATCTAAATAAGAAATTGGCTAATTTTAATAAATGATTGGAAATGCAAATTTGGTTACGGCGATATGTAGCGTAATACTGGTAATTGGCTGCAAAGGCACTCAAGTGGTGTCATTTAGCAATAGCAACACCGACTTCAGCAAATTTCAAACCTATCGTATTGTTCCTGAACAGGAAGGTGACGAACAATTTAGAGACACATCCCAGTTAAACATCGAATTAGAGGAAATTATCATCGAGGAAATTGAGGCAAGAAACTATAAATACCATCCAAGGGCGGACCTTAGGATACACTACCGTTTCATTGCCAATACCAAAACCGATTATAACGTCGATACCTATTCCGGCTATGGCCAGTCAAGCTATTATTATAATCCCTACTCAAACCACTACTACCAGCCTTATTCAGTCAGTAAACGAAATTTTTATGAAGCTATCCTGCTCATTGAACTTCGCGATAGAACGACCGGTAAATCGGTCTGGCAGGGCAGCCTTGACATGAGGTATACTAAAAAAGTAAAGGATAAAAAAGACGTTCTACCTGAAGCAGTGAGAGAAATCTTCCGTTCTTATCCCTATGTAGCCGGCAGCAACGAATCCGTAACTCCGCTTAATGAGTGACGACCCCTGTTTAATTCTTATTTAAGTTGTTCTTTTCGCCCAACTCCATTTCTTTAACACGCTCCTCTTGTTTCAGCTGTTTCGATACAGCCTGGAACGGTCCGGAAATTATTTCCTGATCTTCTAATAAACCAGTTTTGATTTCGATGTTATCAAAATCACTGATCCCCGTACTCACCATGATCATTCTTGCTTTGTCTTCATTATTCCTTATAAAGATAACTTCAGCCAGTTCGTCATCGTTAATTTTGGAAGGTCGATTCCCTTCAATTGCCACCGTATCGGCCAGATTTCGCATCGTTACAGCGCCAATAGGTACGGCAAGAACATCTTTTCTTACATCGGTGATAATATCCACACTGGCAGTCATGCCTGGTTTAAAAGGATACCTGATCTCATTGAAATCATCCAATCCTTCGAAAGAACTATTCAGAACCCTGATCCGTACTTCAAACTCAGTTACAGCGTCACTCGAAGCTTTTTGATTGGCAGTATTAGCTATCTGGCTCACGACGCCTTTAAATTCATGATCAAGATAGGCATAGGCATCTACGTCAATAATGGCAGTATCACCAACTGCTACTCTGACAATATCGTTCTCATTCACATTTACTCGAACTTCCATTTTGAGCAGATCAGCAATACGAAGCATCTCCGTTCCTGCCATTTGCTGAGTTCCTACAACTCTCTCCCCTTTTTCAACACTTAGTAATGAAACAATTCCGCTCATTGGGGCGATCACACTGGTAAGCCTTAGATTTTCATTGGCCTCGGAAACGGAGGCCCTGCTACTCTGCACAATGTATTTTGCTGCTTCGACATTCTGTCTTGCTGATTCGAGATCATGTGCTGAAATCTTGAGTTTCACATCCGCAGCTTCAAAATCAGAAGCTGAGATCACATTCTGATCTCTAAGCATCTTGTTTCTGGCAAATTCAAGGCTGTTATTTTTAAATTGAGCCGTTGCCCTGCTTAATCTTGCATTGGCATCGGCATGATTTGCTAATTGTTGATTGAGGTTAGCTTTTGCCCTTTCAACTGCTGATTCGAAATTATCCGGACGAATTTTTATCAACAGACTTCCAGCAACGATTGAATCGCCTTCCTCTACTCGCAATTCTATAATTTCACCAGCCACATCCGGGCTAATTTTTACCTCCACTTCAGGCTGAATTTCACCGGAAGCGCTTACTTTTTCTATAATTGTAAGGCGCTTTACCTGATCAAATTCTACTTGAATAGCCTCAGGCTGACCTATCCATCCCTGCTTTTTCCCAACAAAAGCAACAGCACCTAAAATGACAACTACCCCCACCAATCCATAAATCAGCTTATTGGAACCCTTTTTTTGTATTTTCATTATTCAATTGATAATGGTTTACCCTGATAAAAATCGAGGATCTTTAAACGGAAAATGTACTCGTATTTGGCCCTGGTTAAATCAGACCTTGCCTGAAACAAATTGCTACTGGCCACCTGGTAATCAACAAAATTGGCGACCCCAAGGTTATATCGGTTTTCAACATTTGTAAATGTTTGTTCGAGGGCGCTTACCTGTCGTGTACTCGCCTGAAATGACTTCAGGGCAGCTGAGGCATTGTTGCGTGCCGTTTCTATACTTTGGCGAACTTGGTTCCGTGTTTGCTCTGCGTTGATTTCAGCCTGCTCATTGGTCAGTCTTGCCCGCTGCATACTATTTCTTGTTCTCCACTTGTTAAATATGGGTATTTGCAGATTCAATGAAAGAGACTTGCTCAGGTTTTCATCAAATTGTTCGGTAAACGTGAAGTCATCATCAATTCTCACGATTTTGCGCACCTCTTCCATCCGGCTAACGGTCTGAGTTGGATTATTCGTAAGATATCCTATCTCAAACTCCTCAACACTTGTTCCCTCAAAAATTGGGCGGGCCCTGTTAGCGAAATTTGAGAAATTTGTTCTTAAGGATCCGTCCAGAGACAGCGTAGGATACAAAGAACCCTGTGCTACCCTCATTCCCATAATCGAGCTCTCCACATTAAGATCTGCACTCCTCACCTCTGGTAAGGTTGCCAACGCGTCAAGATAAATTTCATTTGTACTCGGCACAATCTCAATTGTTGCATTCAATTCAAGTTCTGGAACTACAATATCAAAAGGTTGATCTCCTGGTATCTGAAGCGCCTGTTTTAAATTCAACAATGAAAGACTCAAACGGTTTTCTGCATTTATTAGATCAACTTCATTGGTGGCAAGTTGTGCTTCTAAATCCAACCTATTCGTTATAGGTAATCCTCCTGCATCAACAAGCTTAGTCGTTCGATCTAGCTGCTGCTGCGTAATTGCCATTTGCGATTGAGAATTCTGTTCCAATTCCCTGTTAAAAATTACATCCAGATATAACCCCGTCACATCCATTGCAACGGTATTTCTGGTTCTTTCAAGGTTATTTTGTGCTGCCTGAGCATTCAGTTCATCTCTTTTGATGCTATTGTTAATAACCCGTCCGTTAAAAAGAGTCAAAGAACTACTCCCTCCAAATGAACTGAAATTAATCCTCTGATTGATGAAATCATTCGTAGTTGGGTCAATGGAACGTCCCCAATTTATTCCATAACCACCGCCAAGATTGAAGTTAGGCAACCGATCCATCCTTGATTGCAGCAGATTGATTTCAGTATTTTGATTGTCTAACTCGCTGAGTTTGACACTAAGGTTATTCTCGAGGGCAATTTCAATGCATTCACCCAATGAATAAACCCGAGTATCATTTTGCTGAGCATTTGCACCAATTGAATAAATTAAAATAACAGCTGTTATCACGTATTTCATTGTTTCAAATCAATATTGGCTCACTAAATCTATTTAAATTCAATATTCCTCTATATAACAAATGCATCATTAAATGATCTGGCCTGGTAAACGGTACTAACGTTAAAATTTCCAATTATTTCTTACACGGCAACCGGTGCTTTAATATGAGGATGTGGATCATAATTAACCAGCTCAAAATCCTCGAATTTGAAATCGAAAATATCCTTCACCTTTGGATTAATCTTCATCTGAGGTAAAGGCCTGACTTCTCGACTCAACTGTAACTCGGTTTGTTCGAAGTGATTTGAATATAAATGGGCATCGCCCAATGTGTGGACGAAGTCGCCGGGTAAAAGGTTACAAACTTGTGCCATCATTAGTAATAAAAGAGCATAAGAAGCAATATTAAATGGCACTCCAAGAAATACGTCAGCGCTTCTCTGGTAAAGCTGGCACGAAAGTCTGCCGTCAGCAACATAAAACTGAAAAAAGGCATGACAAGGTGGCAGTGCCATCTCGTGAAGCTGTCCAACGTTCCAGGCGCTAACTATAATTCTCCTAGAATCAGGAGAGGTTTTAATCTGTTCAATAGCTTGTGATATCTGATCAATCATACGACCATCAGAAGCTGGCCAGCTGCGCCACTGGTAACCGTAAATAGGCCCGAGATCTCCATTTTCATCAGCCCACTCATCCCAGATTGAGACGCCCTTCTCTTTCAGATAGGCAATATTTGTTTCCCCTTTTAAGAACCAGAGCAACTCGTGTAAAATGGATCTGAGATGGAGTTTCTTAGTAGTAAGCAGTGGAAATCCTTCATTGAGATCGAAACGCATCTGGTAGCCAAAGACACTCTTCGTTCCTGTTCCGGTTCTATCGGTTTTTACAGCACCATGGTCCAATATGTGCTTCATCAAATCGAGGTATTGCTTCATTTATGCTGTAGTTTGCGAGCCTAAAATTAAAGAAAAATTTCAGGGTCATTAGATATTAGCTCTATGTTATTAATCTTTGAGCCTTTATTCAAATCTTATACTCTCCGTGTCAGTTAAAAAAGCATATCTGTTAATTATTGCGGTCGGGCTTATCAGCCTGTTTTGTTTTACACAACTGTCCAAAGTCCGGTTCGATTATGATTTACAAAATTTCTTTTCGAAAAAAGATAAAGAGTGGCTTTTTTATAAGCAGTATTCAGAGCAATATGGACAGGACGATGACTACCTGCTTATCGGAATTGAAACCGAAACTGGCGTCTTCAATCAGACATTTCTCCATCTAGCGGACTCCCTTGCCAAGGTTCTGGTAGAAATCGAAGGGGTTGAGAAAATCATCTCACCAATAAGTTTAAGGAAATTTATACAATCACCACTTGGGCCTGTCGCAGTGCCCTACCTTCATACGAACGACCCTGACCGGCTTAAATCTGATAGCCTGGATATCAGAACCCACCCCAACCTGGCCGATTACATGATAAACGATGAAATCGGTTCCTATGCTTTCCTGATCTATCATCAGCGGTATGCCGACAAGCAAATAGAAGCTGAACTCAGTATAAAAATTGAAGAGACAATTGCCAAATTCAATTTTCACAAGTACCACATAGCAGGCAGATTGAAAGCACAAACGTCTATTATTCAGCTCCTTCATGAAGATTTTGTTTTGTTTCTAATCGTTTCTTTTACGTTAATAATAGGTTTTCTTTTTGCAATCTTTCGAAAGGTAAAATGGGTTTTAACTTCTTTGATTATTATCACCTTATCAATTATATGCTGCCTGGCGACCATGGCAATGATGGGCCAGGGAATTGACGTGATGTCCACGATGCTGCCAACCATTCTAGTCGTTGTCGCCATGTCTGACATCGTTCATTTCCTCACGCGGTATTTTGATATGATCGCGAAAGGTCAATCCAAAGCCAAGGCCATTCAATTAACATGGAAAGAGGTCGGGCTGGCTACATTTTTGACTTCATTGACAACTGCGGTTGGCTTTGCATCACTTGCCATAACAGACTCCCTGCCCGTAAGAAACCTGGGTATTTATACAGCTTTGGGAGTTTTTATCACTTATTTAATCACTTTCAGTATTTTACCCTCGATTGCAGTTATTACCAAAACTGCCCATGAGCAACGATCACATAGAATATGGAATTTTATTCTTGGAAAGATTTTCGTCCTTATTCTTAGAAGAACCCGACTAATTATCTGGATTTATTGTACTCTGGCCGTACTTTCAGTATGGGGTATGAGTACCATAGTCGTTGATTCACCACTCATCGCTGATTTTCCAAAGAATCATCAGATCACCCGGGACTTCCATTTCTTTGATCAGTATTACCAGGGCGCCAAATCATTTGAGGTTGCGATCGAAGTCTTAGATAGTACCAAATCAATCCTTGATAAGGAAGTTATCATCGAAATCAAGAAGGTTGAAGATCATCTTAAGGATTTGTTCAATATCCCAAATATTGCCTCTCCGGCATCGCTCGTAATGTCGATGAATATGGCCATCAATGGCGGTCGTCCGGAATTTTATGGATTACCTGAAAAAGATAGCAACTACCCCAGGATTGCGAGGAACATCAGGCAAATTATACATCACCTCCCAAGCAAGATATTCAATTCTGAAGATCCAAAGAAAGCTCGAATCACCGGGCTTTATGAAGACCTGGGAAGTAGAGCCGGTCTTGAAAAAACTGAAGCCCTTATGAAGTTCGTTGGAGAAAATACTAATACAAGCCTGGTCTCATTTAAAAGAACCGGTACTTCGAACCTTTTTGAACTAACGATAAAGTATCTCATTGAAAACATTCTTTATGGACTAACAATAGGGATGCTTGCCGTCGCTTTCATTATGGCCCTGCTTTTTCGATCCTTAAGGATGGTTGTTATTGCATTGATACCGAATATCCTTCCTATTGTATTAGTGGCAGGGATCATGGGATTCACCGGAATACCTCTTCGATTATCAACCTCTGTAATTTTTGCAGTAGCGTTTGGTATAGCAGTTGACAATGCAATACACTTTCTAAGCAAATATAAAATCGAGTTGAGTCGGGGCCAGTCAAATATGCATGCTCTAATGCATACTACTTTGACAACCGGCAAGGCAATGATTGTGACTACACTTATTCTTTTCTGTGGGTTTATAATTTTCACGTTTTCATCATTTGAGGCAACATTTTATACTGGGTTATTCATTTCTATTACCCTGGTGTTTGCCCTGATTACCAGCCTAACCCTGCTTCCCGTTTTGTTGATTATCTGGCGTAAAAAATAATGGTCGGGATTTTCAGCAAATTTATCATTCTAGCGGCTGTCATAGCCTCCCTGATATTTATTGGTACTCTGTTCTTTCAAGGTGAGGCATATTTTTATAAAGGGTCAAAGATCAATGGCGTTAATATGGTCGCAACCAGAACCGCATTGGAGGATGATGGGTTGGCGTCTGTAGCCAAATTAAAAGCGCGATGGATAGCAATCATTCCTTTTGCATTCTCCCGTAAAAATGAGCCCTCGGTTGGGTTCGGATATAACAGGCAATGGTTCGGAGAAAGCCCCAAAGGCGTCATTGAGTCCGTTGTCACGGCCAAAAATATTGGCTTCAATGTGATGATCAAGCCCCATGTATGGGTGCGTGGTGATGGCTGGCCAGGAGAGTTTAATCTTGAAACCGAGGAAGCATGGCAACAATGGCAGAACGACTATTCCAACTACATTCTAACTTATGCCAAAATCGCAGATTCACTTTCCGTTGATTTACTGTGCATAGGCACGGAGTTCAGGATTGCTGCAAGGGAGAGGCCAGACTTTTGGTATGACCTGATTAAAAAGGTGAGGAAGGTTTACAAAGGCAATCTAACCTATGCCGCCAACTGGGACAATATTGAACAAGTAGATTTCTGGGATAAGCTGGATTATATTGGTATAGATGCTTATTTCCCTCTGACTGAATCCGAAACCCCTTCAGTTGATGAACTTAAAGAAGCCTGGCAAATACACAAGGAAACAATTGAGGAATTAAGTCTTGATTTTAAGAAACCGGTGTTATTTACTGAATATGGCTATAAGAGCAGTTCAGCGTGTTGTGCCAGCCCATGGGAAGAAGACAGGGAAAGCGTAGTGAATATGCCCTGCCAACGCAATGGTTATGAAGCTTTATTTGCTACCTTCTGGCAGGAAGAATGGTTTGCCGGTGGTTTTTTATGGAAGTGGTTTCCCGATAATGAAAACAGCGGCGGTGTGGGCAATAACAATTACACTCCTCAGAACAAGTTAGCTGAACTGGTGATCAGGGAATGCTATGGGAGGTAGCTTGAAAAACCTATTAGATTAGATAATTATATGGTTTAGATAAACGGACAAAGTTTGTCCGCAACCCAATTGGTACGCAAGCAAAAAACGCATTTATGACAAGAAAATATGTTGAAAATGATCTTGATCAGATATTGAGAGTGTGGTTTAAATCTTCAAAATTAGCACACCCATTCTTGAATTCAGAATTTGTCGAAAAAGTGAAATCTGATATGAGAAGTTGAGCCAGCGTACAACCAAAGACAAAAAACATAGGATTGATCTGCAATCCGAAAGCTCACCGGTTTCTGGTGAGTCGACAAGTATATTTTAATATTTAGAAATCGGTCTTGGCTCGTGGGCTTAGGAATGCAAGGTGATCATCAATCCCTACTTTTTTTATCAAGGTCGTCAGTCGGGAGTTCCATTTCGATTACAAAAAGAATAATCCCTACCTGATAGCCAACGGCCTTCCCGGTGACCCTGTCGCACCCTTGATGCGAAGTGGCGTAAAAATGAACATGAATTGATAAGCCTTATCCGCTGCAAGTGTTTCAAAATTCATCCACTCAAGGTTGAAAATTCCGTTTTTCATGGTCAATTCCATGTGTACATTAAACACGTCCCCATCCAATACGGTGTCTGAACCTACCATTGAAGGCTGCTTTTTAATTAACCATTGCACTACCTCCATGCTTATCCTCGGCCTTCTGGCGCCGCTCATTGCAAGATCTGTCTTCCAATTTCTCCACCAGCCGAAATTAAACAGGATTGCATCACCTGGCTTGATGTCGCTTTCGGCAATACCCTCTTTTGCCAAGGCATCCATAACTTCAGCCAGACTCACTTCATAGCCATTGTCTAATGGGTCAACGCCAAGTGAAGCCGCCATATCAATCAGAATGCCAGTAGTAATGATTGGTTTAAGATGCTCAATACCCAATTTTTGCAACCCGAAAGGATTTTTCATCTCAGAGGTATTGTATCCATTGTAGAATACTTCTGTAGTTGTGCCGTCTTCGATGTCCATTTGTCTACCGGGGTGCCCTAAACCATCAAACTGGGTACCCACCTGCCCTATTTGTGCTATTAGAACCTCATCATTGAAGACCACGCGATCTTCACCCTCCGGACCATAGGTTGGAAATGATGGAATAAACAGTTGGAATGTGCGATTATCCGGCACAAACATTTCCCTCTCATACAAATTGCCCAATTCATAAGTCTTACCCGTTTTAATCAATTTGGCAGCTTCTACAATTTTCTCTGGTGTTATCCAGTTGGAGGCACCCGCCTGGTCTTCACCACCCCAAAGTGGATGCGGCCACCATGGGCCCTTTTCCCTGGTTTGTGCAAATAATGATAAAGAAGAAAATAATAGAGATAGAGTAATTAGATTTTTCATTTGATTCAATTTTGATGCTAAAGGTATTGATGCAGGTTTTAGAATATGAGCCGTTTGAATAAATGATTGAATATTCAGGTCTTCATCGCTAAATCAAGTTTTGGGATTATGGATCATCTTTGTACATTAAAATCCGCTCATTGCTGATAAACAAAAGACTCAAATGACAAATAGATTCAATCCCTGGCATCACGTTTCAGCAGGTAACAATTTACCCGAAGAAGTAAACGGAATTATTGAAATCCCGAAAGGTACAAGGGCTAAATATGAACTCGATAAAGACAGTGGCCTGCTAATTCTCGACAGGGTGCTATATTCATCAGTTTATTACCCTGCAAACTATGGTTTCATACCACAGAGCTACTGCGATGACAAAGATCCGCTTGACATTCTAATTTTATCTCAAATTGACATCGTGCCCATGTGTATTGTTCCTGCTAAAGTTATTGGCGTAATGCGTATGCTTGACAATGGGGAGGCAGACGACAAAATCATCGCGGTGGCATCAGGTGATCCAAGTGTCAGTCACATCGATAATATATCGGAATTACCTGCACACTTCATTTCAGAAATGCGCAGCTTTTTTGAGGACTACAAAAAGCTTGAAAATAAAACCGTCGTAGTTGAAGATTTTCTCGACAAAGAAACGGCCATGACCATTCTACAGGATTGTTTAAAAATGTATCAGACCAGGTTCGGCGATAAATTCAAAATTTAGAAAATAGCAAATAGCATAACTCATATGGTATTTTATACAATTGCGATATCTTGAAAGAATGAAGCAACAATCATCTCCTTGTGTATTTCCAATCAATTCTGTAAGTTTATCAATCACCTAACTTAAATAAATCATGATTACTATCACTGCTTTATGGCTGCCTATATTGTTATCAGCCGTCATCGTCTTTATCATGAGCTCGATCATCCACATGGTTCTGGGCTATCATAAATCAGATTTCACTTCATTACCTTCTGAAGAGAAGGTCTCTGAAGCATTAAGAGAATTCAATATTCCTGCAGGCGAGTATGTTATTCCAAAACCTCATGGCAGTGGAGACGTGAAGAGTCCTGAATACCAGGAGAAGTTGAAAAAGGGACCGGTGGCTTTCATGACCTTTATGCCTAATGGCCAATCGTCGATGACTGGCAGTCTGATTCAATGGTTTATGTACAGTATTGTTGTCGGGATCTTCGTCGCTTATGTTACAGGCCGTATTTACGGGCCAGATGCCAACTACCTCGATGTTTTCCGCTTCTCTGGAACAACAGCGTTTTTGGGTTATTCATTGGCACTGGTACAAAACTCTATATGGTATCATCGTAAATGGTCGACAACTTTCAAAAACCTTGTCGATGGATTGATCTATGCACTGCTTACTGCGGGTACATTTGGCTGGCTTTGGCCTTAATAAGACAATCCCTGTTTCTATTTACTTTTGAAAAAAAAAGTTCTAACGTAATTCCTATGGCTGCTTTTGTCTATCGCCTTTGCTTTATTATGCTTGGATTCCTGGTCTTATCCTGTCAGAATCAGCCAGGTAAAACCAAAACGATGAGCGCTGATGTCATCATCTATGGAGGAACCTCAGCAGCCATAACCACTGCTGTACAGGTTACTAAAATGGGTAAATCAGTAATAGTGGTATCTCCAGACAAGCATCTTGGAGGTTTAACTTCTTCAGGACTCGGTTTTACCGATACGGGAGATAAAAGCGTTATTGGTGGCCTTGCCAGGGAATTCTATCAACGCATCTATAACTATTACCAACGACCAGAAACCTGGAAGCATCAGAAACAGGAAGAATATGGCAATGTTGGTCAAGGTACACCAGCGATAGACGGTGACAATAAAACCATGTGGATATTCGAACCCAGCATTGCTGAAAAAGTTTTTGAAGATTTTGTTACTGACTATGACATTAAGGTTATTCGCAATGAATGGTTAGACAGAGAAGCAGGGGTTGAAAAAGAGAATGGTGCCATTATTTCTATAACCACTTTGAGTGAGCAGCAGTACAAGGGAAAGGTTTTTGTAGATGCAACCTACGAGGGAGATCTAATGGCTTCAGCCGGTGTGAATTATCATTTGGGCAGGGAAGCGGGCAACATTTACAGTGAGGAATGGAACGGCGTTCAGGTTGGCGTGCTCCACCATGGACACCATTTTGGTGACAGAAAGATTAGTCCATATATCAATCCTGATGACCCTACGAGTGGTGTTTTACCTAGAATTTCAGTTGAAGATCCTGGTAAAAAAGGAGAAGGTGATAGAAAAATTCAAGCTTATTGCTTCAGAATGTGCCTTACAAAAAAGGAAAGCAACCGAGTTCTTATTAAGAAACCAAAGGATTACGATTCAACACAATATGAGCTCCTTGTTAGGGTCTTCAATTCGGGGTGGAGGGAAACATTTAATAAGTTTGATCCAATCCCCAACCTAAAAACCGATGTAAATAATCACGGACCATTTAGTACAGATAATATTGGCATGAACTATGACTACCCCGAAGCTTCATATGAACGCAGAAACGAGATTATAAAGGAGCACGAATTCTATCAAAAGGGACTTCTGTATTTTATAGCTAATGATCCACGAATTCCAGAAGAGGTTCAATCTGAAATGAGTATGTGGGGGCTTGCAAAAGATGAATTTACAGACAATGGAAATTGGCCCCACCAGATTTACGTTCGTGAAGCAAGAAGAATGATCGGAGAATATGTGATGACTGAAAACGAAATCCAGGGAAAAGCACCTGTTGAAAAATCAATTGGAATGGGATCCTATACAATGGACTCTCACAATATTCAACGCTACATTACACCAGATAGGTTTGTTCAAAACGAGGGTGATATAGGCGTCCATCCGGAAAAGCCGTATAGAATCGCATTGGGAACTATCATGCCCAAAAAAGATGAATGCAGGAACCTCCTTGTCCCCGTGGCAGTTTCGAGCTCCCATATTGCCTTTGGATCAATTCGAATGGAACCTGTTTTTATGATCCTGGGACAAAGTGCGGGAACCATTGCTGCGCTGGCCATCGAAGAAAATATAGGCATCCATGAGTTATCTTTTGAAAAGACAAAAGCGAGACTGATTGAAGATGGTCAGGTAATTTATTAGTTTAAGATCAATTGCTAAGTTAAGTTTTCCGCAAAAAACTATATCTTCGAACATCATTTATTAATAACTTGTAACAATGAATAAAGGAACGGTAAAATTTTTCAACAATGCTAAAGGATTTGGATTCATAACACCTGATGACGGTAGCAAGGATGTATTTGTTCATAAGAACGATTTAGTCAATCAAATAACTGAAGGAGATAAAGTAAGTTATGACATCGCTGAAGGCCCAAAAGGATTAAACGCAGTAGATGTTAAGCTAGCGTAATTTAGCGCTCAATCTTTTCTTTCTGGATACCTGTAACACCCCTTTACCTTACCGGGAAAAGGGGTGTTACAGAATTTTTGAATCAAAATTTCTCGTTTTATCGAGCATTACCCCTGTTTGCCGGTTTCACCATTGATGATCCCACAACTTGCACTTCAATAGTTGACCCATAATAATATAGTCGACAATTGGAGCACTGCATACCTTATTGGCCTTGTTTTAGGTACCTCATATAACGGATCAGTCTGTACTAGTCCCAGAAAATATTCGTGAGAAATGAGTATTGAAGTTAGAGATGTCGAATAAATATATACCCCCATGAGCGCTGATACTAATTACAAAATACCCAGCCACACACGTATTGGACACGTTCATTTAAAAGTAGCAGATTTACAACGTTCACTCGATTTTTATTGTGGACTTTTAGGTTTCGAATTGACTTCGAGGTACGGTACTGAGGCAGCCTTTATCTCTGCCGGAGGATACCATCATCACATTGGTTTGAATATTTGGTTCAGTAAAAATGCCCCTCCTGCTCAAAATAACTCAGTCGGGCTCTTCCATACGGCAATCCTATATCCAACACGAAAAGATTTAGCGATAATTTTGGATCGACTCCGGGCCCACGATTACCCATTGACTGGAGCGGCGGATCATGGTGTATCTGAAGCGCTTTATCTTGACGATCCTGATAAAAACGGCGTAGAACTATATTGGGACAAGCCGATAGTACTATGGCCAAAAAATGAGGATGGCTCACTGGAAATGTTCACCAAACCCTTGAATCTTGAGGGTTTGATTTCGGAAATACAAAATGATTAGTCCTGTTCGGACAGTCATTTCTAAGGCCTAATTTACTCATTAGAAGAGCTACGATGGTTTTTCAGCATAAACTGTAATACTAAAAATGCCAGGAGTACTTTTTTTGAATTTCCCTAAGCCTTCCTCATCTAAATACTCGGTCAAGATATCGTCAGGGATAGTTACTGTTTTTTCCTTTTGGATCGTAATGTTCTTAAATCCGGCATCTTTGATGAAATCCAAATAGTCATTTTTTTGAATGGCTCCTGATACACATCCTGCATACAACGCGGCTTCCTGCAGAAAGGAGGTCGGCAGGTCTCCCTGCAGAACAATGTTCGAAATACAAAAATGCCCTCCAGGCTTCAAGGTTCGGAATATTTCGGCTATGACTTTCTTTTTATTCGGAACAAGATTTAGTACACAATTACTTATTATTACATCAGCAGTATTATCCGGGACAGGCATTTCTTCTATATCACCCTGGCGGAATTCCACGTTTTGACAGCCAAGTTTTTCCGCATTTTCTCTGGCTTTTTGGATCATAGCTTCTGTAAAGTCGATGCCAATGACATGGCCAGTTTCTCCAGTTTCATGCCTGGCTACGAAACAATCATTCCCCGCTCCTGATCCCAGGTCTATAACGGTGTCACCCAAATCAATGTGAGCGAATTTAGTAGGCAAGCCGCATCCCAATGCCAGATCAGCATCAGCATTGTATCCATCAAGTTCACTGTAATCATCCATCATGATATTATATACGTCTTTAGATAAAGGTGTTGCACCACAACACGATGATCCATTGCAGGTAGCGTCTTGCAATGCAATTTCTGCATATTTCCTTTTTACAATTTGTTTTAATTCTTCTGAGGTACTCATAATTCTTTCTTTAATACATCGTAATATTACGATGTATTATTCTATTGTTGAATTACAACCATATAATATTCATATGATCTAAATCATGCTTTACCAGGCTCATTTACAATTAGATTTAGAAACTTTAATCCAATCACATTATCTCTGAATTTTCGAAAAAAAGCACTGTAAAACGAGTGCTCAATTTCTTTTAATTCAGTGCAAATTGGAAATATTTATTCATTCGCCTCCGCTCCACGGTGGTGTGATCTTATTAGTACGTGCATAAGCAATTAGCTGACCAAGATGTTCATTAGAATGCCCCTGCGCAAGTAGTAATACTCCTATCCTGCTCATTTCCGTGCCCCATGGCATGGTCACATTTACAGCCAGATCTTCGTCTGCAACGTTATTGATTGATTTTGCCAACAAACCAAATGACGTCTGCAATGCCAGTTTAATATCCACCCTGGTTTTAAGGTCCTTCTCCAACGTCTGTGGATTCACACCAGTTGGAATCGTTCCTCCAAGGCTTGACATGAACATATAATTGGCAGCTGCGATGTGAGCGAATACTTCTGAAAAGGAGCGTACACCTTCATCAGGCATCCATGACAATTTATCTTCCGGGATGGCATCAACAAGCTGGATTATCTTATCGGAATTATATCCAATAAAGTTGTTGATTTCCTCTTGAAGTTGGGCGACGGCACCTAAATGAATAAGCGCATAAAAGCTTAATAATAATAGTAATTTTTTCATAGCTGACTGTTTTTTTTAATTGAAATGAATTTGAAAGTAAGAAATAACTATTAAAGAAAGAAACGAGGTGCGATTTAATTTGATTAACTAGTTAGAACCCGGTTGATTTATGCCTATAATAAAAAGATTATTAATAACATACCATATTAATCTTATATAGCCAACCATATAGAAGAAACATGATTCGAAAAGTTGCAAGCATTTTACCTGGCTTGGGTTCTTATTGGGTTGTAGTTTTTGTTTCATAATTTAGTTCGAGTCTGTGGGACAGTAATCACGTGCATATGAAGTTTAATTTATTGCTCTTTATTTTTTGCTTTACAGGGTCTGCAATTGCCCAGGAAAGGAAACTTCCTGAAACTTTTAACTTGTCAGGGCATCCGCGAATTTTATTGTTGAAAGAAGAAGAAGCATCCATTCAGACTTCTATCACAGATAGTCCCGTATGGGAGAAAATGCATAGAGCTATCATAGAGGAATCTGAAAATATGATCGATTTGCCTCCGCTTGAGCGTATTCAGATTGGAAGACGTTTACTCAGCGTGTCCAGAGAGTGCATTCGGCGAGTCTTTTACCTTTCGTATGCATACAGGATGACAGGGGATGAAAGTTACTTTCAAAAGGCAGAAGAAGAAATGCTTGCCATATCCGGTTTCAACGACTGGAACCCAACTCATTTCCTTGATGTGGCAGAGATGACGATGGGGATGGCCATCGGCTAGGACTGGCTGAACGACAAGCTTTCTGTGGCGTCAAAACAAATCATCCGCGAAGCCATTCTGAAAAAGGGATTGGAGCCCTCGTTTGATGATAATTACAACTCATTTTTAAAAGCCAACAACAACTGGAACCAGGTCTGCAATTCAGGCATGACATATGGCGCATTGGCCGTAGCCGATGAATATCCTGACATAGTCAGACAAATAATCGATCGTGCATTGACAACCATTTCTTTGCCAATAGAAGATTACAAGCCCGATGGCGCTTACCCTGAAGGTTTCAGTTATTGGGGCTATGGCACTTCATTCAATGTCATGTTTCTAAGCGCTATGGAGAAGTCATTCTCCACAGATTTCGGGCTGTCACAAATGCCTGGTTTTCTAAAGACGCCCACGTTCCGTGAAAATATGATTAGCACAACTGGTGCTTCATTTAACTGGGGAGATTCCGGATCGGGCACAAGCCTGAGCCCTGCCATGTTCTGGTTTGCCCAAAAGAATAATGATCCTTCTCTTCTATGGATGGAAAAAAGCATACTGGATAAAAATGATTATTCCGAATTTACGCGTGACCGCTTATTACCTGCGGCAATCATTTGGGGAAAAGAAACTCCATTTGACAAAATCACAGAGCCAGCTTCCAGGGTTTACATAGGTCAGGGATCCAACCCTGTAGCGATCATGCGCACGTCATGGAGCGACACAAACGGAATTTATCTGGGATTTAAAGTTGGTTCCGCTTCGGTCAATCATGCTCACATGGACATAGGATCTTTTGTTATGGAATCTGATGGTGTACGTTGGGCTTCAGATTTTGGAATGCAAAATTACGAGTCACTTGAGTCAAAGGGTATCCAGGTATTCGGAAGAACACAGGATGCTCAGCGATGGATAATTTTTCGCATGAATAATTTCGTCCACAACACGCTTACAGTCGATGGCCAATTGCAGCTCGTGGATGGGTACGCAAAACTTGACCGGTATTCAGATAAACCAAAATTTCAATTTGCTATTTCAGATTTGTCAACTGTTTACGCCGGACAACTGGCGAGCGTGACCAGGGGCACCGGTATTGTTGACGAAAGTTACGTGGTAGTTCAAGATGAATTAAAAACCCTGGACAAGCCGACTAAAGTACGCTGGACTATGATGACAACGGCTGAAGTTTCAATGGTTGGACATAATACGGCATTGCTAAAGAAAGATGGCAAACAAATGATACTACGAGTTGATAGTCCTGTAAAAATCACGTTACAAACATGGAGCACACAGCCAACCACCACATATGATGCCCCAAACCCAGGAACAACACTTGTGGGTTTTGAAATAGAACTACCAGCCAATAGTAAGGAAGTATTTGCTGTTAAACTTATTCCTCAGGGAGCAGAGAAAAAAGTGATGATTCAAAGTCAACTTCTGAGCAGCTGGCATTGAAAAAATGGAATTACCCGAATTCCTACTTATTCTTTTGGTTGGCAAGGAGATGGATTGACTTCACCTGTTTCAAAAACATTCTTAATAGTGTAGATTGGTAACATGTAGTTTAAGAATGTGCCCATGATTTTAATTTCAGACTGAGACATTAAAACTCAGAAAAAATGGACATGAATAACCTTTTAAAAAAGTCTCCATCCTCATTGTGTATCATATGTTTAATGGCTGTCTTCTCTTTTTGCTGCCAAAATATTAAAGAAGCTAATCCTAACATAATCATCTTTCTGGCCGACGATATGGGCTACAAAGATCTTGGTTGTTATGGCGGAGAGGCTATTACGCCTAACCTGGACGCCATGGCAGCAGAAGGCATAAAATTCACCAATTGCTATGCAGGAGCACCCAATTGCTCTCCTTCAAGGGCTAGCCTCCTGACAGGTAGAATGCCAGTTAGAGCAGGGATGTACAGCTACCGACCACCGGGGAATGTTATGCATCTTCGGGATGAGGAAATGACCATTGCCGAGGTATTGAAAACGGCAGGATACCAAACTGCACACTTTGGCAAGTGGCACCTGGGTTGCTTGCCTCGAGATAAACAATTGAGCCACCCACAACCTGACCAACAGGGATTTGACTATTCACTGGGTATAGAGAACAATAGCCAGCCATCCCATCGCAATCCTGATACCTTTGTAAAGAACGGAGTGGAAATTGGCGTGCAGGAGGGATATTCCTCTCACTTGCTGGCAGACGAAATTGAAAGCTGGTTGGATAAGGAATACGAAAGCCAAAAACCCTTTTTTATGTATGTGCCTTTTCATGAGCCACATGCTAAGGTGGCAGCTCCTTCTGAATTAGTAGCACACTATAAGGATAACGATCAAAAGACCGCCGAGTATTTTGCATGTATCGAAAATATGGATAGTGCCGTTGGCCGCATTCTATCCACATTGAAAACCCGTGGGCTTAAAGAAAATACAATGATATTCTTTGCTTCGGACAATGGTTCTTATCGTATAGGCTCCAATGACCCGCTTAGAGGGATGAAAAGCGAGGTATACGATGGGGTGGCATTAAGGTTCCCGGTATTTTCTCCTGGCCTGGAGTATTTCAAGGAAACAGGGAATTGGAAACACCCATCTGGTTTTCTGACCTGATGCCAACTATTTGCGATTTGGTGGGGATAAAACCTCCTAATGACAGGCCAGTTGATGGCGTTAGTTTGTTGCCACTTCTGAAAGATCAAAAGCAAATAGTGAGGCAACAACCCATGTTGTGGTACTTCTATCGCAGTTCACCAGAGCTGGCCATGAGGAAAGGCGACCATATGTTGATAGCCCGCACCAACGACACAATTCCTAGAACGCATCATATTTCGAATATTGATATGTCTTTTATTAAAGACCTGTAGCCGGAATTTTTCGAATTGTATGACCTTTCTGCGGATGCCGAACAACAGCTTGATTTGGCTGAAGCCAATCCTGAAAAACTTGGGGAATTAAAAGTGGAGTTTAATGCCCTGTTTGAAGAGGCTAGAGAGGAAGGGACTGTTTGGGAAGGTCTGCCTGAATATGAGGCGGACATAGCCGGACACAACAAGCATGAAGAGTATTTAAGAAACCAGAAACAATTTTTGACGAAATAATAACGTGAACGCAATGTACCCGGAATTATTTACCTCGCTATCGTGTTAACTTATGGCTTACTCTGCGCTTGCACCTATGCAGAACTTCAGGTTGAAAACTCTCCACTGGTCAAGATTATGGATGGTAACTACATACGTTTCTTTCAGAATTTTCATCACCCAAGCATCTCAGAAGAGGAATTCTCAGGATCAAAAAAGAGGATTTGACTCGGGAATTATTTGATTTGAGAAAGGATCCAGCTGAGAGAAACAATGTAATTATTTCAAACCCTGAGATTGTACAAATCCAGATGAAACAATTGAAAGACTGGCAGCAATCCGTACTTGAAAGTCTAACAGATGGGGACTATCGTTAACTACTCAAAAAGATAAATTGCGGTATAACGCACGCTATCATACATTAAAACAATGCAGTCACCTGCATCCGTCCCACATGGATCATTTTTTGGTCAGGTGATTTGCGTCCTTCATAATTCATCGAGATACGAAGTCCATTGGCAAGCTTCCTTTGAATGTTAAAATTCCACGTAGCATTTTTATCTGACCTCAAGGCATTCAGCAATTCATAACCCAAAGCCGAGTTTTCATCGCCCTTAAAAGTGTTATTTATAAAACGAAATGTTCCGTTAATGGAGCTAGTGGCTGCTTTAGTTACACGAATATCCAATCGTATTTCATTGCTCGTGACTCCTTCATCCTGATTTTCTGAAATGATATTGCCCTTGTTGGTATGAATATAGCTCCCTGTCAAACGGAATTTGTTGGAAGGTTGCCAGCTCACTTCAGGAGCTATTCTTTTACTGTCAATGATGAAATTTCTGCCCGACAGGAAATTCGAGAAGTTGGATTTCTCACCCTTCATCAACCGTAAGGTGAAACTATAATCCCTATTCAGGTTATAGCGCATATTTAGCGTGTATTCATCGTTGTTGCGAGACTCAATGCCATTGGTGAGTAGTTGTTTCCCATCGGTAAGATTTAAACCAAAATCCATGGCATAACCAGGATTGGCTCTGTTAAAAAAGAAAGTGCTCCTGATACTCTGTCGGATAGCCAATAGGTTATCATCATTCACATCATTGGAGAAAGGAAAAAAACGGGCAGCAATATCATCATCGGTGATCTTCTTGTCCAGGTTCACGGCCGTAACATTGGAAATCTTGCTCAGCAAGGCCTTAAATCCGCCTTCACTTTTCCAATTAGACGGCATATGTCCACTAAACCGGTAGTTAAACAGGTTACTAAAAGCCTGAATGAACTCATCGGTCGGAACGAATATTTTGACATAATTACGTTCATCAAAGTTCACCGCCTGAAAGAACTCTCCAAGATCCTGAGATCCATCGCCATTAAGATCCCGCCAAGTATGCGTTCCTTCACCTGTATTGACCTGTAAAAAGATGAATTCACGTTTTAGCTCACGGCCATTGTTGGTAGCGTAAGTAAGTTCTGATCTGATGTGATCGTCAAGAAAACGGCCAGTCCAGTCAATCCGGCCCATGATTGTTTCCTCATGCTTGTTCTGACTACTAGTAGCCCTCGTGTTCTCAAGGTTCCGATAGGTGAAGGTCACATCCAGGTTTTGGTTTTCATTGATGGTTGTTCCTAACGACAAATTGCCGGTTTGAGACCGATTGTTATTGACAAGTTCTCCTTCAAATGGCAGTTTATCTTCACGAACCGCATAGTTAACATTGAATCGTGTGGAGAGAGAGTCACCGTTGCGAATGAAAACGCGGTGCTCATCATAATTCATTGCTGTAGAGAAGATTGAGTCATTGGCTGCAGCAAAGACACTATTCCTATCTGTGGTATACTTATAACCCGGCTGAATATATTTGGTATTCAGGTAGGTCTCTCCTACCCAGCGTCTCCATTCTGATTTTTGAATGTTTTGATCATTATTCAATAGAAATAGTTCAGAATTTACCTGTAGTATCCCAATGCTTTTTGATGCATCGAGATGATGTTGTTGCCCGCTCACCTGATCACCTCGCTGCCTACCCGAAAATTGGTAGTCAATTTCATTCCGAGCATCCTTCGCAAGCTTTAAATTCCCATTGTAAATATTATCCTCTTCAGGAATTACCTGTGCCGCAGGTAAGCCCCAATTGCGATCAAATTCAATGAAACGAAATCTGTCAATCGCGGTGAAATCCTTGTTATCATGCTCAATATCTGCTGAACCTGAAAACTTATAACCTGGAATAAAGCCTATATCAACAGGTGATTTTTGGTAGCCAAACTTAACTGCATAGCCCTGGTTGTCACCATTGTCAATCGAAGAATATAAGTTCAGATCCTGGTTCGAAAGCGCTATCTCCGAAAAGAATCTATCCGTTCCGGTAACGTTTATGCCCGTGCCAAAAGTCATCATCTGCTTCATCGAAGGGGTGACAATTGGTATCAGAGGGGCATAACTCCCTTGTGGTTGACCATTAACCTGACTTAGCCAGCGATAAACCCTCCCATTGGCGTTACTCTTAACGAGTTCATAGTCACCGTTACCAACACCAACATCACTAAACGAGACAATAAAACTGGCATTATTGGGATTTGCCGAAAACTTATAAATCCTTTGACTGTTACCATCGAGGTCAAGCGTATCAATTTGCTGGTACATTATAAGGTTTTCATTGAATGCTACACTATCGGACCCGCTGATAGCAGCCTGGCTAATGTCATCGCCTATCTGGCTAAGCAGGTTTTTATCTTCATTAGAAAGATCAAAAGCCAGCGGTCTGTTTTTATTATCTTTTTCCTGGTAAAAGTTGAAATGAAAATCAACTTTATCCGACTCAAAATAGTGACTTGACTGGGTAATTGACCGGTTATAATTTCTATCAGAAAATTCGAAATCAATCCGGATCCTTGAAAATTTAGTGATAATGATCTTATTGTTAAAAATGATCTCAGCAATGTTGTAATCGATCACATAATCATTGTTAAAGCCACGTTCCAACAGCATCCCATCAAGGTAAACCTTCTCAGAGTTGGCAAGTACTATGATAAAACGCTCATTATTTGGCCCACGCAGTTTGTATGGTCCGGCAACACCTTCCTGGGCTTCAACAAGTGTTGAAGCAAAACGTCCCTTGGCCACTGAAAATGCTGCTGAACTTACAGCTTTGAAATTGCCAACACCATAATTAACAGATGCCTGCCCTCCCTGTACATTCTTATAATACCTTAAAAATTGTGAAGGATTATTTCTTAAAACTATATCACCGGCAGTAAGACTGAAATTATCATTGTATAACTGGATAAAGACATTGTCAAAATCCTGAAGTTGCTGCGTGTTTCCTTCAGGTTGGAAAGGAATGCTATGATCAGTAATAGCTGCTCTGATGTTGAGGTCATCAGTGAGCTTTCCTTCCATTTGAAGGTTGAGCGTAGAATTAACAAAAACGTCCTGGTTGTTACCAAAGCTCATTCCACGACTTATGCTTCCTGATTTTTGAATACCTTCAGCGGAAAATATTTCCTCTCTGCCAACGATTGGTTCAGTTTTAATATACACCGAAGGAGTGGCAATGGTCGAATCATATTCAATTAATGTATGGGTAGCTACCGGCTGGTTAAGTGCAAACGGAAAAACACGATAACAAAATTCTATGGAATCTGCATCAATAGAACTTTCGAAAACTAAAGTCCCTTTGCCAATATCATACTTATAATCAACAGGAATTGATGTAGTAATCGTTGATGGATCAATTGATAGGGTATCTATCTTCAGAATCTGGTTAAAATCAGAAACCCAGCGACATCTCTTGTTTGACTCCTGGCTATAAGACCGGGTGATGCACGCTAATACTAATACAATGATAAAAAGTCACACTCATCCGAACCTTTATGAATAAAGTTGCAATATCCCGTAATGCTTAATGTTTGCCAC
>JAQCLE010000170.1 GCA_027592755.1 Bacteroidota bacterium
TCAATATAAGCAATTTATGCCTGTTTTTATGCCTTCTCCCTAACTGTTTAGTGAATTTTTCGGGTTAATTCTCTGATTAACCACTCGGATCGCATCATTGACAGTGTTCATTTTATTGATCGACTCATCATCAATCATGATGTCGAAGCTTGATTCTATGTCAATAATTATGTCCACGATGTGTGCAGAGTTAATCTTTAAATCATTGATAAGATCTTCATCACCTGAAAGGTCATCGATTTTGGTATCCACACCCAGATAAGGCTCAATAATTTTCTTAAGCTTGATTAATATTTCAGAATTCGCTGTTATTAGTTTCTCCACTTTTTTAATATTATGCAGGTATTAATGTCTCCGAAACCAAAACTTGCTTTAGCAATTATTTGGCCCCCGAAATTAATGGTTTGCGACGGGATTTTCGTTTCATCGACATATTTTTCAATTTCTGGATGGATATTTTCAATATTTAACGATCCATGAAAGAAATTCTTATATAGTTGCAAAGATACTGCAACTAATTCAATAGAACCTGCAGACCCAAGGCAATGGCCAATCATTGATTTTAATGCATTTATCATTGGAAATTTATCTCTTTTCAATTGTAGGGCTTCAGCCCAATTTCTAATTTCAAGTAAATCCGCCATGGTTGAAGTCAAATGGCCGCAAATTCCATCAATGTCACCTGGATTGATACCGCTACTCTTAATAGCTGATCTAATACACCGCACAACACCAACAGGGCTTGGAGCAGTCATTGTACCTCCATTCCTTTGACCACCAGAATTGACATTACCCCCAAGTATCTCAGCATAAATCCTTGCGCCTCTATCAAGTGCATCCTCCAGGTTTTCCAAAATTAAAGCACCTGATCCGGTTCCAGGTACGAACCCATTGGCATCTGCACTCATTGGTCTACTTCCACGTGTTGGTTGGTCATTTGAATCGCGGCATAAGATTCTCATTGAATCGAAGGCCCCCCAGTTATAAGGACCATGGCTTTCGCAGCTTCCGCATAACATCCGTTTAGCTTTGCCTAATTTTATTCTTTCATATCCTTGAATCACCGCCTCAGTACCTGTACTACAAGCGGACGAATTGGAGCCAACCAAATTACCAAGCCCAAGTTGACCACCAAGAAATGCACTGGTGCCACTATTCATTGTCTGCTCAATAACCCGAGACCCGAGCCATCTGCTTCTCCCTTCATCAACCATATTGATTTTCTTACCAATGAACGTGTCCATACTCATTGAGCCGCAACCAAAAATCACTCCACTGTCCCAATCCGTATCTTCGGGATCAGTTAGCGGAAGACCTGCATCTTCCCACGCATCTAATCCGGCCATCCCTCCAAAGATTATTGCAGTGTTCTCAATAGATTTTAAAAAAAGTGGAGAGTAGTATTTCGATTTCAATTCGTCAGACACGTGGGGAATGGCACTGATGTTGCAACCAAAACTCAACTCCTTTAATTGCTGATTAAAAGTGATTCCCGAACTACAATTCCTCAGGGAATCCTCAAATTTTTCTAGCCCTATTCCATTAGGTGATACAATACCTAATCCCGTAACAACAACCCGTCTCTTCAAATTATTGATTTTGATCCTGTAAAAATATACCCGATAGATAACCTTTACATACCGGAATATTATTTTTATCCATCATTTCGACATAACATTTTAGCTTATTCAGCCTAAAATACACCTTTTTAGAAATCACGTGTATTTTTTCACTGGCAAATACTGATTTAAGAAAATCAACCTCTATCGATGTAAAAATCGGAGTGATGTCTGAGTGCTCAATATTAATATTTTTCTTAAGAAGCAGATATATTCCGAAAGAAACCAATCCGATTTGTGCCATTGCCTCAGTGAGTATAACTCCTGGGGTAACCGGATTACCTGGAAAATGTCCCTCGTAAAAAAATTCATCATCTCGGAAAGTATAATCACCCCTGATTTCGCTGGAATCTATACAAATCAAGTTATCAACAAACCTGAATGGCTTCCGATAAGGTAGAAGTTGTAGAATGCGGTGTTCAATGCTATTAGTCATTTTACATCAAATGTTCACCGCCATCCACCGGTATCACTGCACCATTCACCCAGTTTGCTTCATCCTGACAAAGTAGATAAATAAAGTTGGCTATATCTTCCGGCTTGGTGAGCCGTTTATTAGGATTCCTAAAGACAGTTGAAGCTCTTATGATTTCATTGCCTGGAATCATTCTTAACGATTGAGTATCTGTGATGCCTGCCTGGATTACGTTGGCGGTAATATGATAGGATGCCAGCTCTACTGCAAGGTATTTAACAATGGTTTCCATTGCTGATTTTGCACTTGCTATGGCCGAATAACACTCCCAAATCTTATTGTTTCCTTCTGATGTTAACCCAATTACCCGGGCATTGTTGCAAAACATTTTGTTCTCGAGCAAATCTCTTGTCCAACTAAGCAGGCTGGTGCCCATTGCTTGGATAGTTAAGCTCAGATCGTCATCAGAAAGTTTCTTTAATCCAGCAAAACTATCCTTAATCATAGTATCTATTTCCGAAAATTTCTGATGAATGGATGGATCAATATCACCAGGGAATTCGGCTTCTATGGATTGTTGGGGAACGAGAATTTTCAAACTGCCACGTGAAATTGCATGTAGAAGCAGCTTTATCTTCCCGGAGCCAATACTCGACTTCAAATTATCAATAATATTGTTTCTTCCATTCTCATCAACAGCATTAACATTAAATGTCTTCAAATCCACACCCATGTTTCTCAATTCGTCAAATGATGCTTCAACAATATGCATGGATTGTTTTAAATCACGATGAACAATACAAATATTGACACCATGACTTGCTAATTTTTTAGCTGTTGCCAGTCCGATTCCCGAAGATCCGCCTAGGATGATTGCCCAGAATTCTTGGTTCTTAAAGTTGCTCAAAAAAGATTGTATCTATTTTTATAATATAACAACCTTAAACAAATTTTTTGACAAAACATCGCCTTCTTCTGTGAATCCTGGAATCACCCTGAAATTCATTCCATTGTGTAAGTATATGATGATTGTTTTCAAGCATTGGATTCGTTACTACTTTCTTGATGCCGGCATGATTAAAAGCCTGTAAAATATCTTTGAGAATTAGGGCTGACACACCGAATTTCTGATAATTATTCGATACCCCCATCAAGTATAAATCGGCCAAATCATTATTTCTTAGTGCTTTTAATAAGTGCAAATAACCGAAAGGGAACAAATGTCCTTTTGCTTTTTGAAATGCCCTTGAAAATGAGGGCATAGCTATACCAAAACCAACAACTTCATTTTCACTATTTACGACGACACTTGAAAATTCGGGTTTGAGATACGATAAATACTGTGAGATATAATGGCTAATTTGTTCATCTGTGAGTGGATAGAATCCATGAAGATTCGCATATGACTCGTTTAGAACCTTAAAGATTCCTTTCCCGAACGACAGTAATTCTTTGATTTTATTGAATTTCAGGCTTCTCAATCCAAACCTTGCTTCGATAATTTCCGCTTTACGTACCATTTTTGGTGGTAAAGATGTTGGTAAAACTCCCTCCATCTCAACCCAATCTACCACTTTGTTAAAACCAAGTGTATCCATGTGTACAGGATAATATTCATAGTTATATATTGTGGCAATTGTTCCCATTTCTTTGAAACCTTCAATCAACATTCCCTCGAAATCCATGTCTGTAAAACCTAATGGGCCGTGCATCTTCGTCATCCCTTGTTCCTGAATCCATTCCTCCACGGTGTCCAACAGCTTCTTACTTATCGCTAAATCATCCATAAAATCGAGCCAACCGAATCTTCCAATTCCATCCTTTTGGGCTTCTTTCTGATGTACAATTCCAGCTATTCTCCCTACAATTTCATCATTGGAATAAGCGATCCACAATTTTGCGGTACAATGACCAAATGCTGGATTATGTTTGGCTGAAAACGTTCGTAATTCATCCTTAATCAAAGGAGGAATCCAATAAGGGCACTTGCTGTATAATTGGAATGGAAACTTTACAAACCTATTTAAGTCCTTCTTGGATTTAACTTCCCGAATTTCTATTCCCATAGACTATTCAGATTAATCGGAGTTTTGCTTTTCTTTGATAAAGATTGCTTGCATGACACTAACTTGAAAAGGTAATTGATATCAGTTACTTATTTGACGGTTGTCACAATCTTTTAGTTTTAAAATGAAGTTATTACTTTTAGAGTATCATATAAAAGCAAACTAATGAAAAAGATTCTTGTACCGACCGATTTTTCTGAGGAAGCCGAATTTGCATATGAATTTGCATATGAGATGGCCAAAAAATCGAAGTCATCAATTACACTTCTTAACCCGCATTATTCATAGGCTAACATTTATTCAATCAACAGGCCGATACATATTGTGATTAGTCGG
>JAQCLE010000171.1 GCA_027592755.1 Bacteroidota bacterium
ACTACCCTAACTCACTGATGGACAAAGAAAAAGCCATCATTTCTGATGGCTTGTCCAGTGTGGCTCCCCTTACAGACGAAAGATGCAACTATAATGCGATGATTGAGTATGTGACTATCAGGAAATTGAAGAGTTGAACTTCGTGTCAATTTGCAGGAGGTAGTATTTTGATTTACTTGTTCTCCTCCATAATTCTTTTCAAGTCTTCCGGTATTGCCATACTTTTAAGTGGTGGCACATTTGCTCCACCAGTATTTCCAACTGGAATTTCGCCAACAAAAGATTTAACACCACCCACAAGTAAGCGGGGTATTTGACCAATGATTTCTTTAATATCCTTTATTTTGATACCAAAGAGTAACATTTTCCAATGAACAAGTGTGTGATGAAATGGATAGGGTTGGCCAAGAATGTGGGCACGCTCAAGATGATACCAGCTTGACCTGAAATCGTTCACTTTGAAATATCTACCCGCAATTTCTAACTCTTTAATAAAAAAAGGGGTTAGCCTATCAGGCATTGTTGTGTGTATTTTCATACGGTTTCTTTTAATGCAAAAAAGGTTACACTATAAAAGTATAACCTTTTTATCATTATTGCTCCCCCTGTTGACGAAAGATGCAGCTGAAAAATTAGCGGTTTTGCCAAATTTCTGGAATAGACGTGAACCGAAATATACCCATTCAATTGCCATGAAGCCATGACAGACAAAGAAAAAGTCCTCCGACGCAGCGGAGGACTTTTAATTTAACAAATGCCCTTCTTAGTCAAAAAGAGATTGATTCCAATAAGAGATGATCGCGATAATCTTTCCTTCATCATCAAAATCAATTGAATGATGAATCGGTACATTAATCAATTTTCCATCTGATTTCTTCTTAAATCTATAGATCCACCAAGACAATACGTTCTTACTATCGCCCTGGTCATATTCAATATAATCCGGGTACCCAATTTCATCAATTGCGTATAATTCAAAGTTTTCTAATAGTGCCGAATTACTCTTTTTTGCCTCTTCAAGTGAGAGTGAGGTCCCCCATGGTAAGTATAAATTTTGAATTCTAGCATTTTGATGCCAAAAAGACCATGCTTTATCATAATCCTTATTCAAAAATGAATAAATAGATTTTCTTACTGTATTTATATTCTCATGGCTATTGTAAATTATTCCATTTTTTCTGTCAGTTCTTGATTCTGAAAGTAAACCAAAATTTCTCTTATTGCTGTATTCAATGATGTCAATAATTTTGGATGAATCTTCGTTCAAACGATAAATCCGTAAAACTGGATGATCTAGTTCCACTCCTGTATTTTTGTTAACACCATAAACATGGAACCAAGACTGAACCCAATTTCCACCTTTTTTATACTCTAACGCATCAGGATAAGTTCCCTCTGTATTCTTCATAGAGAGGTAGTCAAAGTCATTATTCAACCATTTTATATTATTTAAAATGCTATTTTTGGATGACCCCTTAGCCTCTTTATTTTCAGTATTACCATCAAAAAATCGTGCGTCTTCATGCAGAATTAAAGATGCTTTTTCAACATCTCCTGTTACGTATGCTTGATGAAATGAAGCAATTAAATCTATACCAGGATGTTTATTAAATATTTTTCCATTTTCATTTTTTTGTCCAAAAGAAATTAATGGAGTAAAAAGAAAGATTAAAGCGATAAATTTTTTCATTTTTTTAGTATTTAAATTGTCTTCCTACTCATGAGGCTTTTCAGATACGCCCCCAGATTTTAAGCATCTGGAAATGCTTTTTTTTGTAGCAACTGCGGATTGGATACCCGATTGTTCTTCTGTCGAATCCAATTTAGATAATGATTTAAAATTTACTGTGTATCATTTGATACATAGTAACAATTAATTAATATTAAGAGATAAACCGACTCTTAAAACGAATCAATAGTCAACCAAATTTATTTCGGAGCAAGGCCCTCAATTCTACAGAATATTCTAAAAACATCGGGTCAACCCTTGGTTTACAAAATATTTCTACCTACATTTGCATCGTCAATTTTGACATAGCTATTTTTCGTGCCGTGAGTCCTTGCTGTTGCTTATCTGGGATTTAGGATAATATGGCAAGAAAAAGTAAGGACTAGATCATGGAAAACACAATCAAATTCTCAGACCTGGGGATTTCGGAAGAAATCTTGCGGGCCGTGGAAGAAATGGGTTACACCCAACCTTCCCCAATCCAACAACAAGCCATTCCCTTCGTTTTGCAAGGACGCGATGTAATCGGTCAAGCACAAACGGGTACTGGCAAAACCGCCGCATTCGCGATTCCTATCATTGACTTGGTAGATGCCGATTTCATTAAGCCACAAGCAATTATCCTCTGTCCCACCCGCGAACTAGCGGTTCAGGTGGAAGGAGAATTTCAAAAACTGGCTAAATATCACAAGAAAATTTCTTCAGTAGCCATCTACGGAGGTGAATCCATTGACAAGCAGATTCGTGTCCTAAAGAAAGGCGTACAGATCGTTGTGGGTACTCCTGGTCGTGTGCAAGATCACATCAACCGCGGCACCTTGAAACTTCAGGATGCGGGCATTATTGTCCTCGATGAGGCGGATGAAATGCTTGACATGGGTTTCAGAGACGATATCGAAGCCATTTTGCAAGAGATGCCAGAGGAGAGACAAACTGTCTTTTTCTCGGCTACCATGGCCAAGTCTATTCTAGACTTGACTCGCAAGTACCAAACCGAACCCGAAATCATCAAAGTTGCAAAGAACGAATTGACTGTTGCTGAAATCGATCAGGTCTTCTACGAAGTGAAGCCTTCGCTTAAGATGGAACTGATGGTTCGCTTGATAAACATTCACAACTATACCTTGAGTTTGGTGTTTTGCAATACCAAGCGCATGACAGACGAAGTAACGGAATCCCTAGGTGCTAGAGGAATTCTTGCGGAAGCTCTTCATGGTGACCTTTCCCAAGCACAGCGTGACAAGGTAATGGGCAAGTTCAGAAAAGGACTTTGCACCGTATTGGTTGCCACAGACGTAGCTGCTAGAGGTATTGACGTAGACAATGTGGAAGCGGTGTTCAACTTTGACATCCCACTAGACGAAGAATATTACGTACACCGCATCGGTAGAACAGGCCGTGCCGGTAAATCCGGAACTGCCATTACCTTCATCACCGGACGTAGAGAAATGATGAAGTTGCGTGACTTGGAGCGTTACACCAAGGCAAGCATCAACAAAATGACCCCTCCATCGGTAGCGGAATTGGTAGAATTGAAGAAAACACAACTCATAAAGGACGTATATCGTGTGTTGAGCAAGGAAGAAGATACCCAATTGTTTGAAGCCACCATCGAGCAGATGCTTACAGAAGGTTTGACGCAAGAACAAATTTCCCTAGGCCTACTCAAAATGGTCATGGGTGATGCCGTCAAAGAGATGAAAGAGCAAGACTTCGGAATCGAGGCTCCTACTTATGGAGATCGCAGACGAGAAGGCGGACGCGAGGGCGGACGTGAATCCAGATACGGAGACCGTAGAGAAAGTGGTCGTGGCGAACGATTTGGAGACCGAAGAGAAGGTAGCCGTTCCGGCGAGCGTTTTGAACGTGGAAGCAGATTCAGTGACCGAAAGGAAGGCGGAAGCAGATTTAGCGATCGTAGAGAAGGTGGAAGAGATTTTGCTCCTCGTACCGAACGCACACGCGATGCCAACATGACCCGTTTGTTTTTGAACCTAGGTAAGAAAGATTTTATTCGTCCCAATGACATCGTAGGTGCCATTGCAGGGGAAGCAGGTCTTTCTGGCAAGAGCATCGGTGGCATTGATATTTTTGACAACTTCTCCTTCGTAGATGTGCCTCACAAGGACGCGGAACATGTGGTGCGTGTGATGAAAAACAACACCATCAAAGGCAGAACCGTCAATATGGAAATTTCAAAAGGCTAATTGCCTCCAGCTTAATCAGATTAAAAGCACATTTCTTCCCGGAATGTGCTTTTTTATTTTAATCTGCTTATTATTAAGAGGTTAATGATTTAAAAATATTTATAGGTACAAATAAGGTACAAAAAAGAATGAAATCAATAATTCAGCAGTCAGTATTCTTAGTTTCTTTTTTGTTTGCATATAATTTGCATTTATCTCCACTTATCTAATCATTACCCCTTCCAGCACCCACGCTTCCCTGTTTACTTTCACGGTTGCCTTCCCGATACAAAAAGTGAAATATTTGTGTAAATAATTGATAATGAATATTTTGTAAATATTTTTGTCTAGTTTAATGTGAATTAGCAGCAAAAAAAGTTCACAAAATTAAATTCATTTATTAAAAGTTGTCAATTTTAGCTTCTGGCTTATATTCCGGATTTGGAGGCATCATTTTTGCACCGACTTTTGTTCTCCACTTATGTAACATGGCTTTTAATTC
>JAQCLE010000172.1 GCA_027592755.1 Bacteroidota bacterium
AAAACGTGGCAAACATTAAGCATTACGGGATATTGCAACTTTATTCATAAAGGTTCGGATGAGTGTGTCCCCAACAATAAGTAATGGTTTCTGACAAATACACTTACCTGATACAAAATCGTATCATGAAGTGAGTATCTATAAATTACTCAATACGAATAATTAGAATTATTGCCTATATTTATTAGTCATACCAAAATTAATACTATGCATAAATTAATGATTAAGGGTTTAATCCTAACATGTTGCGTGCTACTCTCATTTTCAAGCTTTGCCCAGGAAGAAGGTTCCTGGACTGGTGAAGTTGTGGATCTTGATTGCTATGTTGCCAACGGAGCAAAAGGAGACGGCCATGCACAATGTGCAAAAACGTGTATTACCAGCGGTAAGCCCATGGGTTTGCTAACAGAAAATGGTGATGTCGTGCTACTGGTACCAGGTAAAAGTTCAGACGCATTAATCGCTTTAGCTGGACAAAAAGCGGAAGTAAAAGGGAAAAAGTCTGCGAGCGGAGGAATAACCATGATCGTGGTTTCCGATGCCAAGAAGGCAGGCTGAGACGCTATTACTTAAGCATTAAATTCCAAACAAACTCCTGATTGTTTTATCAAAATTTGGAGTTTGTTTGGTTTTGTGTATTCTGAAAATCTTGATAGCAAAGATTTAAGTGACCAAGGTTGTTGCTGATTAGAGAACACGAATCCCTCCCCAAGTCTTACTCCACATAATTCAGGTAATGCTCCCATTTTTCAAGGACAGCTTTGAAGTCGTCCGGTAATTCTGACTCAAACTGCATAAATTCATTGGTGTCAGGGTGGATAAAACCTAAAGATTTCGCATGAAGGGCCTGTCGGGGAATTAGTTTAAAGCAATTGTCAACAAATTGCTTATACTTAGTAAAAACCGTCCCTTTCATAATTCTATTGCCCCCGTATGAAGCATCGTTGAAGATCGGATGGCCAATGTATTTCATGTGGACCCGTATCTGGTGCGTTCTCCCGGTTTCAAGGTTGCATTTAATAAGGCTGACATACCGTAAGTTCCGGAGAGTTTCAAAATGCGTAATTGCAGTCCTCCCGAGGTCGCCATCAGGGAAAGCTATTGTTTCTTTTCGGTCTTTCGGATTGCGTCCAAGGTTTACATTGACAGTTCCATTGACTGGATCAGGTTCACCCCAAACCAAAGCATAGTATGTCCTTTCGATAGAATGATCGAAGAACTGTCTGGCCAAATGACTCATGGCATGTTCGCTCTTTGCAATCACCAGGAGGCCAGAAGTGTCTTTGTCTATGCGATGGACGAGCCCGGGTCTACCATCGTTATTCGGCATGGTAGGAAGATTTTGGAAATGATAAGCCAGGGCATTGACTAAAGTGCCTGTCCAGTTTTGGTATGCCGGATGAACGACCATACCCGCAGGTTTATTCACAACAAGTAGACAATCATCTTCATAGACGATATTGATGGGGATATCTTCAGGAACTACATCGGTATCCCTAGGTGGATCAGGGAGCAGTACTGTTACGACATCACCTGGATGAATTCTGTGATTGGCTTTAATAGGTAAATCATTTACCAGGACAAATTTTTCTTTGATGCCATTTTGTATTTTACTTCGGCTTACATTGGGCATACGGATTTGAAGGAATTTGTCTATCCGAACGATTGTTTGTTTAGGATTCGCAACAAACCGGTAATGTTCAAAGAGTTCATCTTCATCGTTTTCTATTTTCTCCGGTTCATTTATCATGGTTCAAAATTAGTCTTAACTGATCAACTTAAAGAACACCCTCCTTCACCTCCCTCAAGGGAGGACATTGTTGAGAATAAAAGAGTATGATCAAACAAGTGGTTGTGGTATAACCTTTTATCTATTGGATTCATTAAACCAAGACTCAATCTACTCCTCCCTCGAGGAGGTGGCCGCAGGTCGGAGGGTGTAAGTTGAACTTACTACTTTTAAGACATGCTTCCAGACGAATCAAAAGCCATAATACAGGAATTGAAAGATCCTCTTTTTAAAGAAAATGAGATTAGGCTTTTTATCAAACGGGAAGATCTCATCCATCCTGAAATATCGGGGAACAAATGGAGAAAGTTGAAATACAATCTGAAGGAGGCCAGGGCACAGAATTTATCAACGCTTCTGACATTTGGAGGCGCATTTTCAAATCATATAGCGGCTGTTGCAGCCGCAGGAAAACTTTTTGATTTTAAGACAATCGGGATTATCCGTGGAGAAGAGAGAGCTGCTAAAAATCCAACATTGACAAAAGCAGGAGAGAATGGAATGGAGCTATATTTCATCAGCCGGGAAGTATACAGAATGAAATCGAATTCAGATTTTATCAGTCAGCTTACCAAAAAGTATGGATCTTTTTACCTCCTCCCGGAAGGAGGAGGTAATGACCTGGCGATAAAAGGAAGTCGCGAAATAGTTGCTCAAATTGATCAGCCATTTGATGTGATTTGTTGCCCGGTTGGGACAGGGGGTACAATCACAGGAATAATAGCATCAGTTGATAAGTCCATTAATGTTTATGGTTTTCCTGCGTTGAAGGGAAATTTTCTGAAGAAAGATATTGAGATACTTCTTAGTCCGATACCAGGCCACAAACTCCCGGAATGGCGACTTTTCAATGACTACCATTTTGGTGGTTATGCGAAAATTACAAATGAACTTGAAGGATTTATGGAAGATTTCAAAAGGATAAACAGCATCCTTTTAGACCCGGTCTATACTGGTAAAATGATGTTTGGTATTTATGATTTGATTAAAAAAGATCATTTTCCCAAAGGAACCAAGATCATTGCAATCCATACAGGAGGATTACAGGGAATTGAGGGTTTTGATTACATGAAAAAACCACGTCAGGAATTGAAGAATCCCAACGTGGTTTGAAAAAGTGAAATTCAATTTGTCGTTTACAACCCTGCTAAAAATTTAGTCTCACCTGGAACTGCAACTGGATAATTACCATTTGCATCTGGTTGAATAGGAGCAGGATCATCAAATGAGTTCAAATCCCCAACCAATTTAAGGTCAGTAGCCATGGCTTCGTCCCAGGTAATTTGCTGACCTGAATAAGTAGCCATCCTTCCCAATATCGCTGTCATCGTGCTCTTTGCACCACTTTCAGTATCGGCAAATTTGTACTCACCTGCTTTTATGGCGGCAAATAATTCATTGTGCTCCTGCTGATAAGGATTGATATCATTTTTGCCTTCGTGATCATAAATGGAACTACCATCACGTGATGTTATCTTACCATAGTTACCAGCATGCACCCTAATGTTTCCTTTTGTTCCCTGGAACACTTCTTCTACCCGAGTCATGCAACCTTTTTGGTGACGACATTGACTTGATATTACCTGGCCTTCGGGGTAGATAAACTCAACGAAGTGATGGTCAAAAATGTGACCGTGATCTTTTCCTTTCCTTGTTTCTCTACCTCCCATTCCCTGGGCAGATACTGGCGCACTACCAATAAACCAGTTGGCTACATCAATGTTATGGATGTGTTGCTCAAGAATGTGGTCACCACATAACCAGGTGAAGTAGTACCAGTTTCTCATCTGGTATTCCAACTCAGTCTGTTGATATTTCCGTGGACGAACCCAAACGCCTTCGCTGTTCCAGTAAACCTGGCCAGAAACAAGATCACCAACTTTACCCTTCTGTAAGAGCTTGTATACTTCCCTATAATTTTTTTGATAATGGCGTTGAAGACCGACAACAACATTGAGTTTCTTTTGTTTTGCAATCTTGGCAGATTCCAAAATTCTCTTAACCCCAACAACATCCGTTGCCAGTGGCTTTTCCGCAAAAATATGCTTGCCCTGGTTGACGGCATATTCAAAATGTAAAGGTCTGAATCCCGGAGGTGTTGCAATGATTACTACATCAGCAAGGTCGATTGCTTTTTTGTAGGAATCAAATCCAACAAATTTAGTTTCTTCGGATACTTTAATATTTTCTCCTCCTTCAAAATTCTCTGTGATAGTTTTAAAACTTCGATCCAACTGGTCTCTAAAAACGTCGGCCATGGCAACCAGCTTTACATCTTTGTCTGCAGTGAGTGCCTGTGCGGCTGCCCCTGTACCCCTGCCTCCGCAGCCCACTAATGCTACTTTAATATCCCCTGCTGCTACTACATAAGCACTTGCAGATTCCGGCAATGAACTCATTATTATACTGGCGCCGGCGAGTTTTGCTGTATTTTGTAAAAATCCTCTGCGGCTTGCTTCCTTGTTTTTTAATTGTTTCATGACTCTAAATCTAGGATTAGAAATTCTAATTATCCAAAATCTAATTTACGAAATGTTTTAATCTTGTCCACAACTATCCGAAAGTCTAATTTCAAAAAACGGATAAAATAGCGGAAAAAGTTCAAACCTTTGAGG
>JAQCLE010000053.1 GCA_027592755.1 Bacteroidota bacterium
CTTTATTTTCCTGCTTCTAAGATCACAAATGCTATCAGCTAAAGTGAGATTACTGTTTTTGTTCATGTACACAAGATAACTAAAATACCGTTATGTATTATAATAATACCCATTAAAACTCAGCAACACTGCAACGGTCTCGATACTTGAAAAATCACAGCATCAGGATAGGGGGGGGTCACAGGCGCCTTTCAGGGAAAAGAGGGATGAGGTCTGGCTTCCAGCGTTAAGAGAGGGAAAGAAGCCTCCGATCCAATAGAGGTAATCGCTAATCCATGAGGAAGTCAAGGTTATCAGAAGGATCGAATTCAATTATTTTCTGACCCCTTCTAAAAACCTTAATGGGTCCTGTACCAATATGCTTTACGCTGTTATCAACTATTTTTAGGATATCCCCTTCGGGGATTGCAACCACGTTTATACCCGGGTTCAATTCAATAAATTCATTGAGTCTGTCCACACGGCTTTCTCCACCGTGATTCGGAAGGCGACTTTCAGTATAATGGGGATTAATTTGAAATGGCACTAGGTTTAAGGCTTCAAATGATGGCGGTTCAACAATGGGCATATCATTTGTTGTTTTTATCGTAGGACTGGCAACATTGCTTCCAGCACTCCATCCTAAAAAGGGGATACCATTTGCAACCACCTTCCGAATTGGGTTGATAAGCTTGTTAAGGTACAATTGGTTAAGTAGGGCAAAGGTGTTTCCTCCCCCAATTACAATGGCATCAGCAGTGAGGACAGCCTCTACAGGATTCGGAAATGCATGAATGCCTCTTACCTGATATCCGATTTGAGCGAAAGAAGATGCCACTTTTTGAGTATATTGATTATAGCTTAAGCCCACACCGGCATATGGAATAAACAAAACGTTTTTCACGCTATTTCCCAGAAATTGTTGAATGGTTTTTTGAGGATACTCAAGGTATCCTTCACCAAGATTTGTCGAATTACTCAGCAAAAGGAGTCTTTTATCCGGCATACACTAAAATCGCTTTGTCGCACTGATCCCCCAATTCCGGGGATTTCCAAGATGACTTGCACCGAAGTCGTAGGCATAGCTGATGTACTTTTCATTGCCCAGATTACGGGCCCAAATCATTACTTCAAAGTCGTTTGAAGCAATACCAAACCTCGTGTTCAACAGGCTGTAGGGTTTTTGTTTGATCTGATTTGCAAGGTCAAAATATTGCTCTCCAAAGTGCATCCATTCACCTCTTAGCACTAACCTCAAGCCACTTTTAGCTCGCAGGTCATAGTTGTATTGAAGCGCTAACATTGAAGTCAACTCAGGAGTAAATATTTGTTTGTTTCCTTTATAACTAACCTCAATTCCGTTTTGAGGTACATCTAAAGTAGAATAAGAGGCATTGGTATAGCCAAAACTATAATTCAATTCCAGCCCGGTTAACAGGGTAGCTGCAGCTTCAAGCTCAAAACCCTTGCTCGTAAGTTTCCCAGCATTTCTTGTAACAGTTACAGCTTGTGGTAGTACAAGTGTTGGAACCTGTGCATCATTAACTTCTATGAAAAAGAAAGCCATATTCAGCTGTAACCTCTTGTTTAGAAACTGATTTTTAAGGCCTAATTCATAATTGTTACTATGTTCCGGTTTGAAAGCAAATAGTATTCCCTGGGATGGGTCAGGAGAAATAGCAGTTAAACCACCGGGTCTGAAACCACGACTAAAAAGTGTATAGACAATGCTATTCGAGTTTATCTCATATGAGAAACTGATCTTGGGAGAGAAGGCATTGAAGGAAGTAGTAGCTGATGTGTCAGGCACTGTGGCAAAAAGAGGCGTTGGGTCCGGATCCTGAAGGGACTCTGAAAGTGCATCTTGCTCCTTATCTTCAAAATCGTACCTCAGTCCGGCGGTCAGGCCAAGTCTATCACTGAGCTTATAAGTAGCCTGGCCATAAACAGCCAAACCTTTGCTGGTGCCTGTAGTCGTATTTAATACAGTATAATTTGTTATTGGAGAACCGACAATAGCGGCATCTGCACCGAAATGAGTTCCTTGTTTAGTGGGAACTTTCTGATGAAAGGCATAAACACCTCCAGTCCATTTTAATTTGGAATCCAGAGAGGACGGTGATGAAATTCTAAACTCTTGTGTAAAAACTTTTACGTTATTCCATTCGCGGCCATAGTCGTTAACTATTTCGACAGCATCAAAGGGTGAAAAATCACCGTCTATTGGTGTTTTATAAATCCTGTAGTTGGACTGGTAGGTGGTGAGTGAGGTGAAGTTAAAAGTGGAACCAGTGTATACAGCACTTAATGAGCCATTGAAAACATCATCGACCAACTCGGCAACTGCGTTTTGATTTACATTGAATCCATTTTCGATCGCCAACTCAGCAGGGAGACTAAGAGGAAAAGCTCCGTTATTTCGGTGGTTATGATGCTTTAAATTAAAGGTAAAAGCCCATTGAGGGTTGGCTATATACGTGAGGTAATAGTTGCCTGTAATGCTGTGCTTTTTATCAAAATCCGACCCGTCAAACTCGTTTTTATAAAAACCATTTGTTTTATCGTAAAGTCCGGATAACCCAAGGAATAACTTATTCTTTATAATAGGTGTTTTTACCCCTAATCCGTAGCGTAGCTGTCCCCGGCTACCAAAACTTAAATTAGTATAACCTGAGGCTTTATTAGTGGGTCGTTTCGTTATGATATTAATCACCCCGCTCATTGCATTTCGGCCATATAGAGTTCCCTGTGGTCCACGCAGCACTTCTATTCGCTCCACGTCGAATAGTATTGGGATGTAGGTATCAAGGCTGAACTGATTGACACCATCCAGGTAGGTCGCTACAGCCGGATCGTAAGAAGAAGAAGTTATCCCACGTATGGAAGTGACATTTCTATTATCACCTGGATTTGCTGAATACAGATTTGGAATAATAGATGCAATGTCTTGAATATTCCAAAGGCGGTAATCCTCAACTTGCCTGGATGAAATTGCTGTGCTGCTAAAAGGTACTTTCTGATTATCTTCTTCCTCTTTTTGGGCAGTAACAATAACGTCGTCAAGCAGTCGGTAGGTCTCAGGCAGTGAAATAGTCAATGCCTGGTTATCATCCGTATCTATTTCGTTGTTAACTGATGAGTAACCGAGGGCTGAGATTCCAATCCTATACTTCCCAGGGTTTACTGATAATTGAAAATTCCCATCAGCATCGGAAATGGTACCGATAGATGAATTCAAGACATGAATAGCGGCTCCTTCAATCGGGATTGTATCCGCATACATAACGCTTCCTTTTATGATGCTTAATTCTTGCGCTTCACTATATGATGCTGTAACTATCAAGCATAGACAGGGGATAAGTCGTATTAATCTTTTCATGTGAAATCTGGTTCTACCGTTTAACGATTGCAAAGTTAGTCAGGCTGATCAGATTAGACTAAGGGTTTGAGGGAGGAGTTAAACCGTGTTGCGGACTTCGGTAAGATTATAAGAGCCAGGAGCGAAGATTTTAGATTGACTTTTTTGGATTTTAAGTACTTTGCCATCAATAAATCTCGATGATTTACGAACTCAAATTTTGGAAATGGTTATTGGAATAGATTTAGGTGCAACCAAGATCGCTGGCGGGCTTTTCGATATTGATGGAAACTTAACAATAACTGAAAGCATATTATTAAATAATGCTACAGGGAATGAAGTGGGAATCCTTATAACAGGATTGATCGATAAACTCTTGAAATCAGGAAGTGAGCAAGGATTAACTGTAAAGGGCATTGGAGTCTGTGTTCCAGGTATTAGTAATCAACATTTGGGGACGGTATGGGCACCGAATATTCCGGGTTGGGAAAGTTATCGACTCCATGAGGAAATATCACAAATGATGGAAGACAATTCAGTCGCTGTGGTCATTGATAGCGACCGATCCTGCAGTTTACTCGGTGAAGTGTGGAAGGGATGCGCTCAAGGTAGTAGCAATGCGATTTTTCTTGCCATAGGCTCAGGAATTGGCGCTGGAATATTAGCCAATGGAACAATTGTCACCGGAGCCGGAGGTATTGCCGGTGCCGTCGGTTGGTTAGGGCTCAATCAACCGTATTTTACCAAATATGATTCTTGTGGAAATTTTGAATACTATGCTTCCGGAATCGGCCTGGTGAGATATACCAGAGAGCTGATGGCTGATGATACTGCGCAGGAGAGCATTCTATGGCAAAAGAGTTTAGAGAATATTACGGCGGAGGACGTATTCGAGGCGTATGACCAAGGAGATTCAATAGCAGGTCAGGTGATCGAAAATGCCATTGTTTATTGGGGGATAGCAGTAGCCAATCTCACGAGTATATTTAACCCTGAGATAATCATATTTGGAGGGGGAGTATTTGGACCAGCTACAAAGTTTCTTAATGAAATTAAAGAGGAAGCAAAAAAATGGGCGCAACCAATAAGCATAGGAGAGGTTGATCTCCAAAAGTCCTCATTGGGTGGAAATGCAGGAATGATCGGTGCAGGTTATCTCGCAATAAAGGAACTCTCAGGAAATTAAATCATATTGGAGCTTATTATAGTAGTCAATGTTTAGCAGGAAGAAAGTATTTGCCGCTGCGTGCATGGGAATGTTACTCTTTGGGATGGTCATGATCTCATTGGGTTCAATACTTCCTTTTGTAACCGAAAAATTCGAATTAGGAGGATTGGCAACCGGTACGCTGGCTTCTGTTTTGCCGCTGGGGATTTTACTCGGTTCGATGATTTTTGGACCAGTTGCCGACAGATACGGATATCAACGATTACTAATTATTGGAAGCCTATTAACAATTACTGCTTTAGAAGGTATTGCTTTTACATCTAATTTACTCGTTCTGCAATTGAGCATGTTTTTAATTGGGTTTGGAGGAGGATTGCTGAACGGTAGTACGAATGCTCTTGTGGCTGATATTAGCGAAGCAACTCGTAGCGCTGATTTAAGTGTTTTGGGTGTCTTTTTCGGTATTGGTGCACTTGGGATGCCGGCAGTTTTAGGTTTTTTGAATAACTATTTTCCTTTTGAAACCATTATCTCATTAATTGGAGCCTTGATTGCTGGGCCATTGATCTTTTTTATGGTTATCAGATTTCCTTCACCTAAAAATACCCAGGGACTTCCAATCAGGGAATGTGTTAAATTGCTGAAAGACCCGCTTTTAGTACTACTTGGTTTAGTACTCTTTTTTCAAAGTGGGTTAGAAGGTTTAGTGAACAACTGGACGACTACCTTTTTGCAAAATGTGCGTGGATTTACGCTTGACAATTCATTGTTTACGCTTTCACTTTTTGTGTTGGGATTAACATTAACGCGAATCATCCTGGGGAAGATTTTAAGATCAATCGCTCCGTATATTGTGATGATTACCAGCACCCTCCTGATTGTTTCTGGAGCTTTGATCCTAATGTTTACGGCCACTGATTTACTGTCAACTTTGGCAACCATTATTATCGGAATTGGTTTTGCGGCGGGCTTCCCTGTAATACTGGGTTATGTTGGCAGCATCTATGCCCATATTTCTGGAACGGCTTTTAGTATTGTCATAACGATTGCACTGATTGGTAATGTTTTGAGTAATTATATTATGGGGAGAATTACAAATGCTTTTGGAATTAACCAATTACCACTTGTGATATTGATATTTGCCGTCTTAATGTTGGTTATTTTACTTTCGTCATTGAGGAAGATTTCCCAAAAAACCACGCTTTGATTTTTAACATAAATAATAATAATAATGATGCTTGCAAAACAATGGCTTGACAATGCCCGAAATGTGATGGATCAGATTGAATCCACACAAATGGAAAATATTAACAAAGCGGCTCATTTAATGGCCGATTCAATTGAACAGGAGCGATGGGTGCACACGTTTGGCTGTGGCCATGCAACGCTGCCTATAGAGGAGATGTATCCAAGAATTGGGGGATTTGTAGGATTTCACCCCATAGTGGAACTACCATTGACGTTTTTTACCAACATAGTTGGGGGCATGGGTGTGAACCAGTTCGTGTTTCTTGAAAGGGTAGAAGGCTATGGTGTTGAAATCATGAAGGGTTATGATTTTGATAAGAGGGATACGATGTGGCTTTTTTCGCATACCGGCATTAACAGTGTGAACATCGATGTGGCTTTGGAAGCTAAAAAACGTGGCATGAAGTTAATTGTCTATGGAGCAGAGGCTGCGGCGAAAGGTAAGAAACCCCGGCATTCTTGCGGCAAAAATTTGTTTGAGTTGGCGGATGTTGTGGTCGACTCATGCGCCCCTGCGGAAGATGCTTCAGTTCCTTTGAAGAACCATGTGGATAAGCTTGGCCCTGTTTCAACTATGGCATTCGTTACAGCTACATGGATGACGGTAACCACCGTGGGAGAGATACTTGCGGATAGGGGTGTTAAGCTACATATTCATCCTTCCCATAATGTGCCAGGAGATACTACAGCCAAAGAAAGGTTAGATGAGGCGCTCGCTGCTTATAAGAAGAGAGTAGCTGGAGTTTGACCCGTTAGAATTAGCAATTAATCCTCAAGGGGATCATAAGACATCCAATCAATCTCCACTTCAAAGGGAAACAATGGTTTTTCAAGAGAATTCGAGTTTGTTTGAACGGACCAGTTGTTCGAATGCCAGAAATTGAGCCTGTAGCGGGATTGATTTAGAGGAATTCCCAACTGGGATCCTTGGTAATCCCAGAAAACGACGGTATCTGCGGTTTGAGGATGTAGCATCCACCAGCGGATGCGGTCAGGATGCCAGTCGAAGCCATACGTATAAAATTTTGACGAAGCATCAAATCCTTTGATCACGGGGATTGTTTCAGGCTGATTTTGGAGACCAGTCAGGGTGGTTCTTTCGCCGTTGTGACCTTCCCTTGTAGTAGTACTATAGATGATTCCCTTTGCAAGATTGATAGTCCGGCCAATCCTCCTTAGTTTTCCGCGAGGGCCAGTCCATGTACCGATGTAGATGACCTCTGGATCAGCAATAAGCCATTCATAGTCGATTTCGCTGAGTCCCTGGATGCTGTCCATGTGGTAGGTAAAATAACCGACGACCGCACCTACATCTGGTTGTTTTTCTCTGGGATCAGGAACTTTAATTCGAGCAGCATACGTACCAAAATGTGTAAAATCATTGGAGATGATTTCTGGCCCACGGCCAGCACCAGCTGGATCTTCAGGATCAATCTTAAATGAGAGAATTTTTGTACTGGGTTCGGATGGAGAAGCGGCTCCAAATGTTCTTGTGAATTCGGCATTGTTACCGCGACTGTCGTAATGAAAGTATTCTGGCATTGAAGTGTTAAAATCGTCTTTGAATCCTCGATCACTCATACCCTTATCCAGTCGAGAGCAAGTAGATAAAGAGGCAATAAAGAAAGCAGTAATTACAAGAATTTGGTTCATTTTAACGTCTCATTTATTTTAGGTAAATATAGTCTAAAACGAGATCAGAGTCTGCTGTGAGAGACTCTGATAGGGTATAAATTCCCTCCCGCTTCAGGGTGAAGCTACCCTCACCCCACAAAATTCTTCCAAATCATCCACCAAAATGCTATTCCCTTCACGGATTACCTTAGCCCCATTATTACTCATCACCTGAATGGAATTAATTTCAAAAGGCAAATCCACCCTTATTCCATCAACTGGAATCAGTTCCCTGAGCGGGCGCTGGGTATTTGAACTCGTATTCACGAGCGAAAGCTGGTAAAAATGGGGTTCTTCAACACTCCTGTTAAGGTAAACATGCACACTGGCTGGAGCATTAGTGGTAAGTACTTTCTCGTTTCCTAGCAGGCTGTTCACTGAATTGACCAGCAAATCATGATAATCGGGATGTCCGATTGAATAATTTAACATGGCAATCTGGTTAGCAAAGTAAATAACCTGTCCGTCACCATACCTGTTAGATACCACAATTGGGTTAGGGGAGTCCCAGTTTTCTGGGAAAGCATTTTCTGGGGGTTGGTTGTTGATTTTTGGCAGGTAGCCAGTCACCGTCGATACACCCGGATCAGCGTTGACCAATAGGGTGCTGCCACCATTGTGGAGCAACTTTGTAAGCTCAAAGCCTTTGAGGATGTCGGTGCGGGTTACGACTTTCTGGTAGCAATCCATCTCGGTATTGGCCACCTTACCAGTGTAATGAACACCAAATACATCGGCCAGTAGAAAATCTTCCCTTTCTTTCGCTATTTCATCATAAAGTGACGTGAGATGGGTGGCTATCAGATTACCGCCATCATACACCCAATCCCTGATGATCTTGCCATGTGCTTCACTTAAACTGGCCACATTAGGCAGGATCAATACTTTGGTCTTATCCAGCATTTCACTGCTCAGGTTGTTGTCAGATACAAAGCCATACTGGTAATGAGCCTCTTCAAGGAATCTCAAAGTTCCCCTCATTGAATTTGCAAATTCCCTGTCTCCGAGCAACTGACCTGAGGGCTTAGAGTAGAAAACAGAAATGTCTGTTACTGGCATCAGTTTCTGAATGAATGTTGAATTGTTCTTTAAATAATTATAGGCATCGGTAGCCACATATGCGTTCCTTCTGTCCAGCGTATTGCCGGGGAAGGAGCCGTTGAAATAGCAGTTCCAAAACCCACCACCGGCAGCTACGGATTCCCACAACCATTGCCTGGAATCAACCGGTGGATCATAGATGTAGCGGTGTTCGGTGCCATTACCACCAAACAAGATAACAGGCTGCTTCGCAGGTTTCAGCGACTTCATGAATTTCGTAATGGCGGCTGTGTAGTAAATGTCTTTGTATTGAACGTTGGCACTGTTATTAGCAATAAAGCTCACGGTTACGAGGAAATCAAAATATTCCGCAGCACTGTAAAGGTCAATCCCCGTGTGCTTTTGCTGCTGGACGGAATACATGTCAAAGACTTCGGCAGAATAGGCCTTGTCTTCGCCAAAGTTTTTGACGGTTCCCCTCATTAATTTTAACTGGTTGTTGGCCATTCGTGCATTCCATCCGTAATATTCTTCCCAGGCTTCTTTCGGGTCGCCTTCAACTGGCAGGTTTTTTCCGAATTCTTCCTGATATAAACTGCGACAGACGTGGCAATAACAGGTATTATGAAAATTCACAGAATTGTGCCAGATGCCGTCAATTCCATATTTTTCGAACAACTGTGATATGAATTGCACCGAATGTTCGTTGCGGTAATGGCCATTGTAACAAGGGGCATAAAGGCCGGGTGTGGTATAATTCAGGATAATGGGATTATTCTTCTCATCCCTTGCAAACCAGTCAGGGTGCTGCAGGAAGCGGTCCTCATGGACACCCCGGAAATCAACCCTGGCAATCACCTTGATGTCATTTTCATGGCATCCCTTGACAATTTCTGCCAACAAATCCCGATTGCCAATGTAGGGATTGATATTCGCCATCGGCAGATCATTCTGAAAGTAATCCACGATGCCACCACCATTCACAACCAGTACATTGGCATGTACAGCCTTCATGTACTGCACTACACTATCCACGTTATAATTCTCCGCATCGGGTTGGCGCAAAACTGTTTGCTGAATTCTAAGAGGTTGTTGATACCAATAACCCGTCGGTGATTCAGCATCAGAAACACTGGTTTGTGTGGGCTCCTGCTGACATGAAAATAGCAGGCCCACAAGGAAGGCGGGTATGAATGGATTGAGTTTCATAGTTGGAATGTTAGTAAGTCTTTAAATATATAAAGAAGCTAATTGTAATTCTTGGTTTTGAAATTGAGGGTTATATGAAAGGCATCATGCATTGGATATTATTATCTTATATTTAAAACTTCAGACAAAACAAACCTAACCATGCTTCTTATTTTTTTAGTCTTATTGGCCTTAGCCTTTATTGTTTTAGCAATTATTAAGTATGATATCCACCCCTTCCTTGCACTTTTTATAGGTGCCATCGGTTATGGGTTGGCATCGGGTATGCCCGGAGCATTAATACTCCAGTCAATCACCGATGGTTTTGGAGGTGTATTAGGAAGAATTGGTCTTTTGATTTTGTTGGGTGTAATTATTGGAACCTTTTTGGAAAAAACAGGTGGCGCTTTTGTGATTGCTCAAAAAGTACTCTCCTGGATTGGCGAGAAATCAGTGATGTTGGCCATGATGATAACAGGTTACATCTTATCAATCCCAGTATTTGGTGACAGTACATTTATCATGCTGAACCCGATAAGTAAATCACTATCGTTTAAAGGAAAAGTGCCTTATGCTGCGACTACGGTGGCCCTTGCCCTGGGAGCGACAGCAAGTCATTCGATGGTGCCGCCAACACCAGGTCCAATAGCGGCGGCTGGTATCCTTGGTGCAGATCTCGGAACGGTGATATTCCTGGGTTTGATTATTAGTGTCATTGCCCTAATACCTTGCTACTTTTTTATAGGTTATGCCACTGCAAATATTAATATCATTCCAAAATTTGCAGCAGGAGAGGAAGAAACATCATCTGAAAAATTTCCATCGGTTGGAAAATCATTTTTGCCTATTGTGGTGCCTTTGGTATTAATTGTACTTAGCTCGATTGCCAATTATCCCACACAACCATTTGGACAAAACAGCTTTACTACAGTTCTACAGTTCATCGGCAATCCGATAATTGCCCTGCTTCTGGGTGCATTTATGTCTTTTGCACTTCCTAAGAAATTTGAAATTAAGCTACTGTCATCATCAAGCTGGGTAGGTGATGCGCTGCTTATAGCGGCGCCTATTATTTTGATTACCGGGGCAGGAGGCGTTTTTGGAAAAATGCTTCAAAACTCTGGAATTGCGGATCTTGTGAGTAATAATCTTGATAATGCCCGATGGGGTCTTTTCCTGCCATTCGTTATGGCCTTAGTATTGAAAACGGCACAGGGATCTTCAACTGTGGCATTGATTACAACCGCATCTGTGATGGCTCCTTTGCTGGCTTCGTTGGGATTGGATACCGAAATGCTAAAAGTTTTAACAGTATTGTCTATTGGTGCGGGAGCAATGGCCATTTCACATGCAAATGACAGCTTTTTCTGGGTTATGACTCAGATGTCAGGCATGAGTGTAAAGCAGGGTAATCAATCACATAGTCTGGGCACATTAATCTTATCATGCACCGCAATGTTCATAATTTATGTGATTACTTTTTTCATTTGAGGCATTTGAAAAACAAGATAAACCAAATTAAGCTTATGATGAAATATATGCTCTTAGTGTTCTTCTCATTAACCTCTGTAGTTGTGGCAATTGGGCAGACCAAAGGTCCGCTTGATAATGTAGTGATAACATCTAAAAAGGAGAAGACCCAGGTACGCACAAATGAAAAGGGGGAATTACATATAAATGTATCCCCAAAGGATGCCCTTAAATTTAAAGCCAATGGATTGGTCCGCTATAGTGACTTCGGTGCCAGGGGCGACGGCAAAACCGATGATATCGATGCTATCGCTTCAGCTCATGCATTCGCCAATCAGCACGGTCTTTTGGTGAAAGCCGATGAGAGGGCCACATACTACATTGGAGGAAAGGAGCGCACGGCGGTAGTCCGGACCGACACTGATTTCGGCATGGCAGCCTTCATCATTGACGATACAAACGTCCAAAATCATAGAGCACCTATTTTCCTGGTCAGCTCCAGCCTGCAACCGTTTAAACTTGAAGGGATATCTTCGCTTAAGCGAAACCAGGAGAAAATCGACGTTTCCCTGCCCGGAACCTGTCTTATCACCGTCACCGATTCCCATGTAACCAACTACATCCGGTTTGGCTTGAACCAGGACAATGGATCTCAGCAGACAGATATCTTTGTCGTTGATAAAAACGGTAATGTGGATATGGACGCTCCTATCATCTGGGACTTCGACCAGATCACGGATATCACCGCTCTTCCCATTGACGAGAATACGTTGAACATCACCGGAGGACGTTTTATCACAATTGCCAATAAAGCTGAATCGAAGTATACCTATTATAGCCGAAACATTGCAATCAGGCGTTCCAATGTTCTTGTTGATGGGCTGGAACACCACGTCTCGGGCGAAGGAGACCGTGGTGCGCCCTATGGCGGCTTCATCAGTATCAGTGACTGCTCCTACGTAACTGTTAAGAACACCATCTTGACCGGACACAAAACATACAGTACCATTGGCTCGGCAGGGGAGCCTGTGACCATGGGTACTTACGACATTTTAGTGAACCGTGCGATTAGCGTATCATTCGTGAACTGCAGCCAGACAAATGACATTGATGACAACAAGTACTGGGGAATTCTGGGTTCCAACTACTGCAAGGATCTTCTTTATGACAATTGTATCCTTTCCCGGTTTGATGCCCACAAAGGGGTTGCCAACGCCACTATTCGCAACTCGACCCTCGGTCACATGGGCATCAATGCCATTGGAAGCGGGACTTTCACCGTAGAGAACAGCACCATACGCGGAAGAAGCCTTATCAACCTGCGATCTGACTATGGCAGTACATGGCAGGGAGAATTCATTATCCGTAATTGTACTTTCGTGCCTTCAGGAGGCAAAACAGCCAGCGCTGCCCTGATAGGCGGATCATATTCCGGTCAGCATGATTTCGGCTACACCTGTTATATGCCGGAACGGATCACCATTGAAAATCTTCATATCGACGACTCCAATCATCCGGTGGATTACCAGGGGCCTGCTATTTTCGCAAATTTTAATCCACAAACGACCGACGATTCCTTCCAGGAGAAGTTTCCTAATGTCAGAACCAGGGAAGTAATTCTCAGGAATGTAACCACTGCCAGCGGCAAGACCTTGAGACTCAGTGACAATCCGTTCTTTTTCAAGGATGTGAAGGTAGACACCTATTAGCAGGCGATGCATGGGTGCCTCTTCTCAGCGATGTAGTGAATGAACATTTTGAGAATTATAAAAACGCCATTGCAATAAGGTGTTTAGTTTATGGTTGGTTTTGTCACCAACCATATTTTATGAGTGAATCAAGTCCAATGGGGGGTCGGTGATAACACTATCCTCAAGCAAATTTATTCTCATGGTATTAAACGGCTATGCACCAAAGCCTGATCACACCATCCCTAAACTCTTCCTGCTATACTCCAAACATGCCAGGTTGTTTTTCTCCTCAATTTCGAGTCTGCCTTCATCATCCAATTGTGTAACCGTTGGCAGCGGCTTGTCCTTCATTTTCTCCTTAACCATTCTTAGAGTCCTCGATAATTCCTGACCGGTTACATCTCCGAAAGTCGCCCAATACCCATCAGTGAGACAGGGGATTTCCAGTGGATCACGGGTGATCATTTCAAGGTTAAAAGTGATTTTTGGATTGTATTTTTTGCAGGTAGCAACGATGGCTTTTAGATCAACCATTCCCTGACCGAGGGGAACTTCAGAAAGAAGGAACCCTTTATCATAAGTTGCAACGCCCATGTCCTTCACATGTGTACTGTAAACATAGGGTGCCAGAGTATTGGTTACATCAATTGGGGATTCAAGGAGCGCAATGCTGTTACCAAAATCGAGTGTTACACCCACCCATTCGCTATCAAGTTGCTTCATTACATCACTGAGCTCCGTGGCCCGCCAATCCTTATGGTTTTCAATAGCTAATCTCATTTGATGCTTGCTGACTACCGGCTCAGCCAATTGCATTGAAAATATGGATTTCAGTTTCCAATCTTTGAACTCTTCACTGGTTTTCATGATCTCATATCGCCTTCCACCACAGACGGCTCTTAGTACTGAAGCCCCGGCTTCCTTAGCGCTCAATACATCTTTTTCAAATTGTGCAACTTCATCAGCTGATATAGGTAAACGAATAGAGCCCTCTAAATAAAGGCCTAATTTTTCACGACGATCCCGGACTTTTTTGGTGAAGTCATCCGACCAGTCCCTTACTATAGTTTGTACGCCACCTGCACCAATCTTGGCGCAATGTTCAATCAGCTGAATTGCATCTTCAAATCGGGGATATTTCTTGCTTGAATTGTCTGATCTGCCTCGTGCCCCATAAGAATGGACAACAATGCCCATGTTAGTTGATGCCCTCAAAAACTCAGGAACACCTGCAAATGACAGGGTAGCAGCGCTTGCTACAGATCCAATGATAAATTCCCTTCTTCTCATGATTTAAGATGTTTTAGTTGATAGGTGTTTGATTTTCTTTGGCCTCTAATTCTTCAATTTTCTTTTTTAGCCTTTCTGCAGTCCAGGGTACTACGGTGCCTTGAGATGTAAGCCGGATCCTTCCCACAGTATGGCCACTTATTGCAGGGGCATTATTTCCCCATTCATTACGAATATAAGTTAAAATGGAGGCAATTTCACGACTTTCCAATGGAGAATGTGCCGGCATCACTGGAAGAATTTCAGGCACATCGTAAACCTTCCCATTCACCTCGATCGGGCCTTCTATTCCATGAAGCACAAGGTAGACCAATCGGTTTTCATTGCCTATAACCCATTCAGAATTCACCAGGGGAGGACCCAGTCGATTCATACCCTGGCCATCCGGGCTATGACAGCCTGAGCAGGAGGAAAGGTATTGTTGTCTGCCTAAGGCGAATTGAGCCAGCCCCTGTTCATCCAATTGATACTGTGTGGTATCGGTGGGTTCTTTGGCTGGTTTTCCAGGCCAGTCGAAAAGGTTAGCAATGCCCTGATGGTCCTCAGGAATTAGGAATTCAGGTTTACCGGGCAGTTTTAAAGGTTCGTTTTTTGAAGCGCTGCCATAAATATTCATGGAAGTTACCAGGGCCTGCTTTTTCCATTCATTGGATAATTGAACCATAGCAAGCAGCCCTTTGACTTCTTGATCGTCATTCTTACGCAAGACGGAGGTAGTCAACATTTCTAAAAAGATTGCCTTTCCTGTTTTTTGCAATGTCCATGACGGTGCAGCAATCACCTGTTGCATGAATGCATATTCACGGTTCTCCAGACTGCTCATGACGGCATCCCTGATTAATGCTGAAGTATCATTTTCCAGAAGCACCCCACTAAGTAATTGAAGAGACACTTCCGGAGAAAGCACTTCTGATGAAAGCGAAATTTGAAGCACGTCATCAATTGTCTCTGATCTCAAATTCGTCAGGAGGAATTCACCGAGCTTCCTTTTAATTGAAGCATCGACAGTGAAAGGCTCCAGAAGACGAAAGGCTGCGTTCCTTATCAAGTTGTTTTCATCGGATAGAAGTGAAAATAGTAAATCGGGCTGGAGTAGTCCAAGTCCTTCCATTGTCCAGAGAGCATGGTATCGACCCCATTGTGAAGGCCCTTCAAGCGCAAGTTCAGTCAGAGGCTCAGATAAGTTACCGTCCTCTGTTTCCACCAGTAGTTTCTGTGCCATATCCCGGTGCCATCCGCTAGGATGAGATAAATAATCCACCAGCTCACCGATATTAAGCTCGGAGTATTTATTACCACGTGAGCCCTGCCAGTTTTTAGGCACCACACGCCAGATACGTCCGAGATTAATAGGTTGATCCAGCTTTCGGGAAAGTGTAGTCTCTCTTAGATAATCTGTGACATATGCACCATGCTGGATTAGGCCCCTATACATATCTGCGATGTAAAGAGCGCCATCAGATCCTGTGGCAAAGGAGACCGGTCGAAACCGTTCATCTGTTGAGGCAAGGAACTCCCGGCCAGGTTGAGGATCATAGCCCTTAAGGATCAATCCATCTTCTTTGACAACATTTCTCTTTACCAGATTACCAGAAGGTTCAGCTACGAACGTATTCCCATAGTACTCCTCAGCGAACGTTGTTTCACGATAGTAAAAAGGGGAACACGCAGCTGTGAACTCAAGCAACTTGCCTTCCTCATCAAGTGTTCCTGGAATGTAACCCCGATTTATGGCAGGGTTTGGCCGTATGGGATAAATCCTTCGGTCATTGGATACGCCATGATCAATGCCGGTGGTAGGAGTGTGATTCTCATTTCTTGAAAGGTAATTGGGAGGAACAAGATCGGCATGCAATTGTGACCAGTTGTAATTGTAAAACAATCTTCCCTTGTCATCCTGACTGATGCCCCATTGACCCCTGAATTCTGTGCTGTCCCGGACAAGTGCTCCATCAACAAACCGATACCTGAACCGAGATTTAGCATTGTAATACCAATTGTCAATGCCTCTTAGTAGTCCATTACCGGAATGCTCTGGAAGAGCGCTGCCAGCATAGTCAGGATCAATTAATGTTTTTACATCTGCTTTAGAGTCTCCATCGGTATCCTGGGTTATCCATAGCGCCTTGTTTTCAACAATCAATGCGCCTCCCTTAATTAAGGCAATTGCCCGAGGCATGATCAGACTATCGATGTAAATTATGGAATTGTCCATCTGTCCATCGCCATCATCATCTATAAGTATTGAAACCCTTCCGGATGGCTCATCTTCTCCACTGCCATCGATATCATTCATAAAGCCCCGCATCTCCACCACCCACAATCGCCCTTCACCATCAAAGGTCATTATCACAGGTTCTTCCACCAAAGGCTCTGAAGCAACCAGTTGTACTTCAAAACCATTTTCAACTTGAAAAGTTTTGAGTTCCTCCTCTGGAGTTTTGACAGGCGAGGGCCCTTCATTGGACACTTTACTTGAACATCCTCCCAGGATGAGCAGGGTAATAATTTGATTTAGAAATATCCTGTAAGCTTTATAAAGCCTCGAACACTTGATCATTTGGATAATTACCGTTTGAAGAATTTAGACTTTATCAGGGTCAGGATGCGTCCACGGCGACCTATAGTTTCTAGTGAGCAGTTTAGTCGCTTCAGCATCACCCACAACTTCACGTTTTTTAGGGTCATACTGCAATGACCTGCCAAGTTTCATCGACATGTTTGCCAGTATACAGGATGCCGTGGAAATGTGGCCCTCTTCCACATTAGCTACCGGTCTTTTTTTATTTTCAATGGCATCTATCAAATTGAGCATATGCAGTCTGGTTGCAGGTGCCGCATTCATTTCAATGCTGGGTTCAGTATTGTCTTCAGGAAATTTCTCCCGTTCAAAAAGCACATCAACATGAATCGCCTCGCTGCTGCTCCCTCTGGCAGGGGTAAAATCACATTGCATCGTACTGCCGACTAATGTCCCTTTGTCACCAAATAGTGAAAATGACCAGGGATATTCAGGAATGGTAGGTGTGCCCCATGACCGATGTTGCCAAAAACAATTCAGTTCATCGTATTCAAAAAATGCGCTCTGTGTATCAGAGATATTCGAAGAGGATTCTTTGTTTACATAAATCCCTCCGGTTGATGTGATTTTCTTTGGCCAATCCAGGTCAAGTAGCCAGCGAACGGTATCAAACATATGGACACACATATCTCCAGCAATGCCATTTCCGTATTCCATGTACGAGCGCCACCATCCCCTGTGAGGTAAACCGGCATAGGGTTTTAATGGAGCCGGCCCCGTCCACATATCAAAATCAAGAAAATCAGGAATAGCTTCGGGTTGATCAACAGTTCTTCTTCTCATTGGGTAATCGCAACGCATCTCGACATGGGATACTTTTCCAAGAAGTCCGGCATCGACGATTCTCTCTTTAACATCCAGGATATGTGGAGTACTTCTCCTCTGTGTACCGATCTGGACGGCCTTGTTATATTTTCGAGCCGCGGCCACTATTGCTTCCCCTTCAATAACATCAACACTTATTGGTTTTTGCAGGTATACATTGGCACCGGATTTCATTGCTTCAATTGCTTGCAGCGCATGCCAGTGGTCAGGTGATCCAATCAATACAATGTCAAGCTCGTTTTCAGCGAGCATTTTCCTATAATCCCCATAAAACTTTGGCCGTTTTGCACCCTTGATTCGTTCTTGTACGATGTCTGCAGCACCTTCCCTCATATTCTTGTCGACATCGCAAATAGCCTTAACTTCTATCGGTACGACCTGGATTAATCTGAAAAGATCACTTTTTCCATACCAACCGGCACCAATCAGACCTACACGATAGGGTTGAGCCGGGTTGATTAAATCGAGTCCCCGAGCACCGAATGCACTGAATGCCAACATAGCTGTAGTGCCTTTAAGGAAATGCCTGCGATTGATATTAATTGTTTTCATAATAAGTAGTTAAGTTAGAAATAGCGGTTCAAAAAAGGAATGCCAGAAAATAACTCGACAAACCAGATCAAACGAAAATAGGACTATTAAATCTCAATCACAATTCAGCATTTTGTAGAAGGGTAGAACAAGCGGTAGATGGTCTTTTAATATATTTGTTCAATCGAATTGGATTAGTATTGACTCAGTCCATTTAATTTTAGAGAAACCGAAAACAATGTTAGACCTTGGGTTTGTAAGTGCCATTCTTGCAGAAAAGTCCTTCGAAGAAGTAATTGATTTTGCTTCAACTCACCATTTTAAATGTGTGGAGATGATGTGTTGGCCAAAAGGTAAGGCTGAAAGACGATATGCCGGTGTCACCCATGTTGATGTTGCTGAACTTGACGATTCAGGCGTTAGTCGCATCAATTCGTATTTGAAGGAAAAGAATGTTTATATTTCGGGACTGGGTTATTATCCCAATCCGTTGGATCCGGATGCCAATCAGGCTTCAGTATATATCGATCACATTAAAAAGCTAATTGCTTCCGCTTCTAAATTAGGAGTGCCTGTGGTCAATACTTTCGTTGGCCGGGATCCGGCCCGATCAGTAGCGCATAATCTGGGGCGATTTGCAGAGGTTTGGCCTGAAATTGTCAGCCATGCAGAGAAACACAACATCAAGATTGGCATTGAAAATTGCCCCATGTTATTCTCGGCAGATGAATGGCCGGGAGGAAAAAACCTTGCTATTTCACCTGTGATATGGGACAAAATGTTTGAGATCATCCCCAGTGAAAATTTCGGCTTAAACTATGATCCATCCCACCTGATCTGGATGCGCATGGATGAAGTTCAGCCTATTTATGATTTTAAAGAAAGACTACATCACATTCATTTGAAGGATGCCAAGGTATATGCCAATAAGTTGAATCGAGTTGGGATTATGGCTTATCCGTTGGAGTTCCATTCTCCGAAGATTCCAGGGCTCGGGGATGTAAGATGGGGCGATTTTTTCTCAGCTTTGACCTCCGTCGGATATAGAGGACCTGTATGCATCGAGGTTGAGGATAAAGCTTATGAGAAAACTCCGGAAGATATAACAACAGCGATATTGACAAGCAGGAACTATTTAAACCAATTTTTGGTACTTTGATGTAAACCCACTAAAGTAAGATTAATTGATAACCATAAACGAATTTTAAGAAATGAGTATTGTAAACGAATTAGCTAAAATGATTGATCATTCCCTGCTGCATCCCACGATGACAGATGAAGATTTACGGAAGGGGTGTGAAATAGCCAGAAAATACGATGTTGCCTCTGTTTGCATTAAACCATATGCAGTTCCATTGGCAGTTGGAATTTTGAAAGGTTCTAATGTTTTGGTAGGTACTGTGATTGGTTTTCCTCAGGGTAATTCAACAATTGAGATCAAAGTTGCCGAAACGGATAGGGCCTGTCAAGACGGTGCTACGGAAATTGATATGGTCATTAATATTGGAAAGGCACTTCAGGAAGATTGGGATTACCTCAAAAGAGAAATAGAAGCGGTATGTAATACCACACATGCCTATGGTGCTATTTTGAAGGTAATTTTTGAAAATGACTATTTACCAGCGGATAAGTATAAGATAAAGCTTTGCAAGATATGTTCAGAACTTGAAGTAGATTTTGTTAAAACCTCCACTGGATATGGATTTGTAAAAGGAGCTGATGGCAAGTATTCTTACCAAGGAGCTACGCATCCAGATCTTAAATTAATGCGAGAGCATGCTGCACGACAAGTACAGGTAAAAGCTGCAGGTGGAGTGCGATCATTGGATGACATCTTGGCGGTGAAAGAGTTGGGCGTCACAAGGGTCGGAGCTACAGCTACAATTGCGATCCTTGAAGAAGCGATGGAAAGATTTGAAGGTAAAACGAAAAGAGAATCGCCAAGAGAAGACACTTCCGGATATTGATGTCTGCTAGCAGGGAAATAGAAATCATTGATAGAATTCTTGCCAAATGGGATGTCGTCTCATTTGATAAAAAGGCTATAGTCGCATTGGACGGCTACATTGATAAAATCCAGCATCCGGTACAATCACAGAATGAGACGGGAAGTATTTACTATCCAACATTAAAAAGTTTTGCTGAGCGTGTGGACGCGGCTTCCGGAGTGAGTGCCCAGGTTGAACTGTTTACTCAACAAATCAAGCCGGGAGGTAATGCACCCATTATGGCCAATGCATTAGCCTGTCTTGGGATAAAAAATACCTGCATCGGAACGTTGGGTTATCCCGATGTTGATCCAATATTTAAAGAGATTCACCCCGATTGTGAGATGATTACTGTTGGCAAGGCAGCCGAAACCAATGCACTTGAATTTGAAGATGGCAAATTGATTCTCTCTGAACTCTCCACTTTTACCGATCTTAACTGGCAAAAAGTCAAAGACAGTATTGACTTACAGGATATTATTAAAAAAGCCGGAAAGGCTCAATTAATCGCATTGGTTGACTGGTGCAACCTGCCTCATGCAACTGATATATGGAGAGGATTTCTCGATGATGTAATTAGACCGCACAATCTATCTAAGCCGCATTTTTTCTTTGACCTGACCGATCCGACCAAAAAATCAGATCTTGAAATAGAGGAAATACTTCACCTGATTGATTCCTTCAATGAATTTGGAACCGTGACGCTTGGGTTGAACGAAAATGAAGCTACCAAACTTCAAAAAGCACTTTGCAGATTTGCCGGCTTAGCTGCTGATGAAAATGAATTAACAGGCATCGGGCAATTTATTTTTAACCACCTGTCGATTGATTTTTTGGTAATACACCCCATTGATTCAAGCTATTCCTTCACCAGTGGTAAATCATTCAAACTAGAGGGAAGGGTTATTAAAAATCCAAAAGTTTCCACAGGTGGGGGGGATAATTTTAACGCTGGATTATATCTTGGGCTTCTTAATAAATTTAGTATTGAAGAATCAATGATCCTTGCCATGGCCACTTCCGGTGCATATGTGCTCCATGGCTTTAGTCCCAATATTGATGATTTAAAATCATATCTTCATCTTTGGAAAAGCGAATTAGATTAGAACATTACTATAAAAACTAACCAATGAAAAAATTAAGAGTAGGTGTAGCAGGCATTGGGTTCATAGGACCCGCACACATTGAGGCATTGCGAAGAATACCAGGTATTGAAGTTGTCTCTATTTTTCATCCTTTTGAAGATGAGTGTAAGGAGAAAGCAGAGCAATTGGGAGTTGACAAGTACTACAGTGAATATGATCAGCAGGTAGCCAATGACAACCTTGATTGCATACATGTATGCACACCTAATTTCTTGCATTATGAGATGTCCAAAAAAGCCCTGGAGGCCGGTATTCATGTAGTTTGTGAAAAACCACTCGCAACAAAAATTTCTGATGCCGAAGAATTGGTTGCCTTGGCTTCAAAAACTGGTTTGGTTAATGCCGTTCACTTCAACCTGAGGTACTATCCATTGGTGAGGCAGATGAAGACCATGCGAGAGAAAGGTGATCTTGGCGAGGTTTATTCGATTATTGGCTCATATCTTCAGGATTGGCTCTTTTATGAAACGGATTATAACTGGCGACTTGAGCCTGATCAGTCTGGTGATTCTCGGGCTATTGCAGATATAGGTTCGCATTTAATGGATAACCTGGAATACATCACAGGGTTGAAAATCACTGAGGTTATGGCTGATTTCAGTACAATTCATAAAACAAGGAAAAAACCTTTAAAAGCGATAGCAACCTATTCTGATGAGAAGCTTCGGCCCGAAGATTATGCGGATGTCCCTATCAATACGGAGGATTATGCTACTGTGATGCTACGCTTTGACAACGGGAACAAGGGTGTGGTAACAGTAAGCCAGGTATCTGCAGGTCGCAAGAACCAGTTAAAACTGGAGATTTCTGGTTCAAAGCAAAACCTTCATTGGAACTCTGAGTCACCCAATGAACTGTGGATTGGTAGGAGGGACCAGGCCAATTCTAATATGATGAGAGATCCTTCCATTGTGAACCCCGAAGCTGCAGGTATTATCTCATTCCCTGGCGGTCACAATGAAGGCTTCCCGGATACTTCCAAACAATTGTTTAAGGAAGTGTATGCAGCCATTGCTTCCGGAAAGCAGCCTGACAAACCTTCTTATCCTACTTTTGCTGACGGACTGAGGGAGCTCATCCTTTGTGAGCGTATTTGTGAAAGTGATAGGAAACAGGCCTGGGTGAAAGTGTAACAGTCCTAAAAAATCATAATACTTCTGCTGTCACTCGGGTCTTCCCGAGTGACTTTTTTTATTCTCTCTCTTCTCCAGAGAACTACACATATGTATATTGTGTATACTATGTATACATTGTACTTTTGTATGATTTTTTTAGTAATTATAGGATCATGAGAAAAAATATTGACATTGACGAAACAGTCTTAACCAAATTAAAAGTCATATCAGCTTTCGAAAACCTGAGCGTCAAAAGATTAATGGAGAAAGCCATACGCTTATTTGTATCCGAAAAGGAACGAGAACAATTCGAAAAAATGAGCCAGGAAGAAAAAGAAGATTTGGGCTTGTTGGCACTAATGCAACAAGTGGATTTAAAGGATGATGCCAGTGAAGAGGAGTTTTTCAGAGCACTCCGTGAAAAATGAAGATAGTTTACTCTAAGACTATTGTTAAGGATGTACGCAAAATAAAAAACCAACAAATAATTCAAGGAATTGAATTGGTAATTGAAAATATTAAAAATTCCAAAACCTTAAATGATATCCATCAGGTGAAAAAATTGAAAGGTCACCCATCTGCCTGTAGAATAAGAATTGGGGATTTCAGATTGGGATTTTATTTTGAAAATAATACTGTCAAATTAGCTCGATTCGTCAAGAGAAATGACATCTACAAAGTCTTCCCCCAAGGAGGAAAATAGACCAAATACTTTTTTTTGAGTGATCATTTAATATCTTCAAAACCTCAGCTTTGTTCTTGTCTTAATAAATCGAATTGAAGTCAATTTAGCTATAGAGAAGAAGAGAGAAATTACCCATTAGTTTTGACAATCAATTTCGGATATTCGCCCACTCAATGAAACATGAAGAAAAAATAGCCCACGAACTAGGTGTCAAAACCCATCAGGTTCAAGCCACAGTCCAATTATTAGATGATGGCGCTACAGTGCCGTTTATTTCACGTTACCGAAAAGAAGTGACCGGCAGCCTTGATGATGTGCAGGTGACTGCCATCCGTGATCGCATCCAGCAATTGCGTGACCTGCATACTCGCAGTGAGGCCATCCTCAAATCGATCCGGGAGCAAGAAAAACTGACCCCCGACCTGGAAAATAAAATCATGAAAGCCGAAACAATGTCTATTCTGGAGGACTTGTATTTGCCGTACCGACCAAAACGCAAGACACGTGCAAGTGTAGCCATGGAGAAGGGACTGGAACCATTGGCAGTGATGTTGTTGAAACAAACCAACATTGATATTTCACTGGAGGCTGCTAATTATATTGATGAACCGAAAGGGGTGATGTCTGAAGAGGATGCCCTGCAGGGTGCTCGTGATATCATTGCGGAGATGATTAATGAGGATGCAGAATCACGCCAAAAAATCCGAGATCTTTTCATGAGGAAATCCACTGTTTCTTCCAGGGTGATTAAAGGGAAGGAGGAGCAGGCAGCAAAGTACAAGGATTACTTCGAGTGGGACGAATCAATTGCCAAAATTCCCTCACATCGGCTCCTTGCCATACGCAGAGGTGAGAAGGAGCTTTTTTTGTCATTGACTATTGAACCCAATGAAGAGGAGGCTATTCAGATCCTTTCGCAACAGTTTTTAATAGCTCGCAATGAAGCATCAAAGCAGATAGAAATAGCGTTGAAGGACAGCTACAAGCGCCTGATGAAAGTAAGCATCGAAACCGAGGTTCGCATGGCAACAAAGAAGAAGGCCGATGAGGAGGCCATTCGGGTCTTTGCCGAAAACCTGAAACAACTATTAATGGGGGCTCCTCTTGGACAGAAGGCCGTTATGGCCATTGATCCGGGATTCCGGACCGGATGTAAGGTCGTTTGCCTGGACAAACAGGGGAAATTACTTGAGTTTATTGCCATTTATCCTAATGAACCCCGTAAGGATATTTCTCGCTCGGGTGAAGCGGTAAAGCGTCTTGTAGAAAAACACCAAATAGAAGCAATTGCGATTGGCAATGGAACCGCAGGCCGAGAAACAGAGAAATTTGTAAAAGATTTAGACTTATCCAAAGACATTATTGTTGCGATGGTTAATGAAAATGGTGCATCCATCTACTCGGCTTCGGAGGTTGCACGGGAAGAATTCCCAAATGAAGATGTCACAGTGAGAGGAGCTGTTTCTATTGGCCGGCGAATGGTGGACCCACTAGCTGAGTTAGTGAAAATTGATGCAAAGTCGATCGGCGTTGGTCAATACCAGCATGACGTGGATCAAAATGCCCTGAAGCAATCACTCGATGACGTGGTGATGGGATGTGTTAACAATGTGGGAGTGGAGTTGAATACCGCCAGTAAGCAATTACTTACTTATGTATCCGGGCTCGGGCCTCAGATTGCCGGTAACATTGTGAAATACCGCAATGAAAACGGGCCTTTCAAATCACGTGAAGCCCTGAAAAAAGTACCCCGGTTGGGTGACAAAGCTTTTGAGCAGGCGGCAGGATTCCTGAGGATAAATGACGCCAAAAATCCTCTTGACATGAGCGCCGTACATCCGGAACGCTATGAAACTGTAGCACTTATGGCCAGAGATGCTAAGGCAACTATTCAGGATCTTATAAATCGACAGGAATTGCGCAAGCAAATCAACCTAAATCAATATGTTTCTAACGAAGTAGGGCTACCGACCCTTAAGGATATCCTCGCAGAATTGGATCGTCCCGGCCGTGATCCGCGTGATCAGTTTGAGGTTGTGGCATTTGCCGAAGGAGTGAACGAAATCACTGATCTGAAAGTGAACATGTCTCTGACTGGTATAGTGACTAATATTACGAAGTTTGGTGCTTTTGTCGACATAGGTGTCCATCAGGATGGCCTGGTACATATTAGCCATCTTTCGAATTCCTTTGTGGCTGATCCTACGCAGGTGGTCAAATTGGGACAGAAAGTAACAGTTCGAGTAATGGAAGTTGATATACCACGGAAGCGCATCTCACTTTCCATGAAAACGGAAGCGCCACAGGTTAAACGCAGTGAAAAACGAAAGCAAAAATTGGAGTCTAAATCAAAACTCAAAGAGAACCCTAATCCTGATGGAGATCTGCAGGCCAGTCTGGCCATGCTGAAGGGCAAGTTTGGGAGTTAGTGGTCAAAGTGTAATTTGTTTTATTGAAGTAGGCACTTAATAAATACAGATCACTTTGTAAGGACATGGCTTGTGGTCAACCATTTTAGCCAACAGGTTATCAA
>JAQCLE010000054.1 GCA_027592755.1 Bacteroidota bacterium
AATAAAGCATTTTACACGGTTTATTTGTTCAAAATATTTATTTATTAAGTGCCTATTTCAATTAATTTATTTATGAAATTGTTACATTTCCAATGTTCAAATCTAATCAATAGATAAACTAAACCGTAGATAGATCTGCATGATATTAACGGTAACGCCATGAGATAGGAGGTTAGCTATGTTCACTAAATACCTAACTTCACTTTTGATATTATGTCTATAATTGAGATATTTGCAGTCCTTTTCTCAAAGGGTATACAATAATTCAAAAGAAATGTCTAAAGTTTGTCAAGTAACAGGTAAGAGGCCAATATCGGGAAATAACGTTTCTCACTCTAATAATAAGACGAAGAGAAGATTCTATCCCAACCTTCAGAAGAAGAAATTCTACATTCCCGAAGAAGACAGATGGGTTACTCTAAAGGTTTCTACAGCAGGTATGAGAACCATCAATAAAAATGGGATCACGTCTGTGTTGAAAAAGGCGAAAGCCGAGGGCTTAATTGTACTATAAAATTTATTAGAAATGGCTAAAAAAGGAAACAGGGTTCAGGTAATCTTGGAATGTACCGAACATAAAAACTCAGGAATGCCTGGTACGTCAAGATACATATCTACCAAAAACAGGAAGAATACACCAGACAGGTTGGAGTTAAAAAAATATAATTCGGTATTAAAAAAATATACTCTTCACAAGGAAATTAAGTAGTCATGGCAAAGAAAGTAGTTGCAACCCTTAAAAAAGCTGACGCCAAAGCGTTTGCCAAAGTGATTAAAGCAGTGAGATCTGAGAAAACCGGGGCATATACATTTAAAGAGGAAATGGTGCCCCTTGAGTTGGTTAAAGATGTGTTAAAGGATTAGAAAGACGTCCTATTTAAACAAGAATATTTAGTCCCTTAAAAGGGACTTTTTTGTTATATTTTTTCAAATCATTCAGGGGATGGAATTATTCGGAATTTTCTCAAAAGAAAAAAAAGAATCGCTTAACAAGGGTCTCGAAAAGACCAAGGAAAATTTTGTTTCCAAGCTTGGCCGGGCGGTTGTCGGTAAAACAAAAGTTGATGAGGAAGTACTGGATGGACTTGAGGAAATACTTATTTCTTCGGATGTTGGGGTTGAAACAACGGTTAAGATTATTGAGCGTATCGAATCCCGTGTAGCCCGTGACAAATACTTGAATACTGATGAGCTTAATCGGATATTGAGGGAGGAGATTGCCGCACTTCTAAGTGAAAACAACACACTGGACTATGATGAATTCCAACTTCCCGGAGAAAAGAAGCCTTTCGTAATTCTTGTCGTAGGGGTGAATGGAGTTGGCAAAACTACTACTATCGGAAAACTTGCATACAAATTCAAACAAGCAGGAAAGCATGTAATTTTGGGGGCGGCGGATACGTTTAGAGCAGCCGCGGTCGATCAATTGATTTTATGGGGTAAAAAGGTGGATGTACCAGTAATTTCTCATGGTATGAATACGGACCCTGCCTCTGTAGCTTTTGATTCTGTAAAGAAGGGGGTTGAAAGTAATGCGGATGTTGTAATCATTGATACCGCTGGAAGATTGCATACTAAGGTCAACCTGATGAATGAGCTGTCGAAAATTAAGAAAGTAGTACAGAAATTTATCCCTGAGGCTCCTCACGAGGTACTTCTTGTGTTAGATGGAAGCACCGGCCAAAATGCTTTTATTCAAGCCAAAGAATTCACTAAAGCTACGGAAGTCAGTGCGCTGGCAATCACGAAACTTGATGGCACCGCGAAAGGTGGTGTAGTAATTGGGATTTCAGATCAATTCATGATACCCGTTAAATATATCGGAGTTGGTGAGAAATTAGATGACCTGCAGGTTTTTAATAAAATGGAGTTTGTTGATTCATTTTTTAAGGACTAATGGGCACTTGAGGGGCTTCCAGTTTTCTAAAGTTTAGTCGATAGTAGATATAGTATGACAACCCAAAGTTGTTTTTCTTCTTTGCCCGACCATAGCCCGGTAAATCGAAAGATCTGAGGGAATCTCCTCCTTTAATTTTTGGACCGAGTTTGTACCTCATGGTATAACCAATCATAATTCTTTCTGTCAGTTTCGCCTTCATCCCAAAGGTCCATTCCTTCCAGTTTGCTATTAGGTTATCATTCTTTGCGGATACCTCCGGATCATTAAAGGCAGTTGATTGAGTAACGAAATCAACACTATTTTTATAGTTGGCTCTAGCGATTCTGAATCCCATAAAAATTATATTCCCATTTTCGTTTTTAGGGTTAAGTGTTAAATCGAGTCCAGTTCTGAAAAAGGGCCCTTTGGTTCTAAGCAGATAGGAGGAATTCTCGTGTTTCACATTTTCAAATCCATACTCAAAAATTACCATATGGCTGGCTATATTGATGCCGGCCTGAATCTCTCCCATGTTTCTTTCGTCAGAGATGAGACTTCGGAAAATGCTTGGAAATTCGATCCCCCCTATAAAAGTATGAGGGACATATTTCTGAGCCACACCTTGAGAAGCAGTCAGAATGGCAATACATAATAGACTAGCGAAATACTTGAACATTGATACTATTTCTTAATAAATCATTTGTTACCAGTGTGGTGTCACTAAAAGTAGAATATGTAATACGAATGTTCGAAAATCGCTGTACAATTCCGCATAACTCCGAACGCAAAAACTGGTTTTTTGAATAATCAACAGTTAAGGTGTCAATAATGTCTTCTCCCGCAAAAATGAAAGTTGTTTTTGTTCCCACAGGATCGACTTCCAGGAAAACCACGCTCAAGGTGTCATTTTCAACATAAACATAACCATTGTTCGTATTCCAGATTGAGTCGAGTATTGTATCAACGGAGGTGGTATTTAAAGAATCGACAAATTGAACGATCAATTCAGTGGTGTAGGGATCGTCACAGTCTGGAATATTATTACACGATACCAGCAACGTACTGATAATTAAGAAATGGCAGGAAATATTTGATAGGGTGAATTTCATGAAGTTGGCAAAGTTATATGAATTCAATCTTATCGTTTCAGGTTGCCGCCAGATAGCATATTGAGAATTTAGGGGCAACCCAATCATTGATTTACACATTCCCTACCTACACAGGTCAATTATTTTACTCATGCCCATTGGCCATAAATTGCTAATTTCGTCGGATAAATTTTTTTGAATTAATGATTCCTTATAAGAAATTAAATAATATCACAGGGTGGTTCGTTTTTGCAATTGCTACGCTGGTGTATACGCTAACTGTAGAACCGACCGCCAGTTATTGGGACTGTGGTGAATTCATAGCTACTTCATACAAGTTAGAGGTTTCACACCCGCCCGGAGCCCCATTTTTTATGCTCGTTGGCCGAATGTTCTCGTTTCTTGCTTTTGGTGATGTTGAACAAGTTGCTTTTTGGGTAAATATGCTTAGTGTCCTATCCAGTGGATTAACAATTATGTTTTTGTTCTGGACAATCACACAGTTGGGAAGGAAGTTCTACTCAATAGAATCGGGTTCTGAAACAAAGGAACAGACGCTTTTGCTCATGTCTGCCGGAATTATTGGTTCAATGGCTTACACATTCTCAGATTCCTTCTGGTTTTCGGCTGTTGAAGCTGAAGTATATGCAATGTCCTCTTTTTTCACAGCTTTGGTTTTCTGGGCAATTCTTAAATGGGAACTCATCCCAGATGAGGCGAGCCGTAACCGCTGGCTTGTTCTGATAGCCTATATGGTTGGTTTATCCATTGGCGCTCACCTACTCAATCTTGTTACCATCCCTGCATTGGCATTGATCGTGTACTTCAGACGCCATCCCATACCAACCGGATGGGGTGTTGTGAAATATATGATTGGCTCAGGGCTCATCATCATTGTTATTATGGCTGGCATCATCCCGGGCATACCAAGCCTTATTGGTGGCTTCGAGAGATTGTTCGTAAATAATATTGGTTTACCATTTGGATCTGGTGTTGTTTTTTTCTTCGTAATATTTATTGGAGCGCTCATTTATGGCATTCAATATTCAATAAAACACAACAAAGCAACCCTAAATACGGCATTGATAAGTCTCGCGTTTATTCTCATCGGTTACTCTTCATATGGTGTTATCTTAATTAGATCGAATAATAATCCTCCAATCAATGAAAATAGTCCTGATGATGTGATGAGTTTTGTCTCCTACTTGAAAAGGGAACAGTACGGAAACAGACCACTTTTTTATGGGCAATATTTTACGGCTGAGTTAGTAGACCAGGTGAAAGGCGATCCGATTTATACTAAAGGTAAAGATAAGTATGAGATTACCGATTATAAGTTTGATCAAGTCTACGATCCCAAGGAAAGCACGATCCTGCCAAGAGCATATAGCTCTGCCCCGAGCCATGTTCAGCGCTATAGAGAAGTGATGGGTTTAAGGCCCGGTCAAAAACCCAATTTTATTGATAACCTCCATTTTATGTTTTCACATCAGTTGGGTCACATGTACATGCGATACTTCATGTGGAATTTCGCTGGTCGACAGAGTGACATTCAAGATGCTGATTGGATGAGTATCAATGACACTTTCAAGGCTGTGCCTGCAGAATTGGCCAACAATAAAGGTCGGAATAATTACTTCATGATTCCGCTACTCCTCGGACTGATCGGCCTCTTTTTCCAAGCAAATCGTGACCCCAAAAATTTCGCTGTAGTTGCCATGCTCTTTTTTCTCACTGGAGTAGCTCTGATTCTTTATCTCAATTCACCACCAGTGGAACCGCGTGAAAGGGATTATATATATGCCGGTTCTTACTATGCTTACTCTATTTGGTTAGCATTTGGGGTTTTTGGGGTTCATTCGATTATATCGAGATTTATCAAAAAGGGCATCCCAGCAATCGCTCTAACAACTATTTTGTGCATCTCCGCACCTGTCCTTATGGCAGTTGAAAATTGGGATGACCATGATCGTTCCGGGCGTTACTTTTCAGTGGATTCCGCCAAAAACTTTCTTGCTTCATGCGCTCCGAATGCCATCCTGTTTACCGGTGGTGACAACGACACCTTTCCACTTTGGTATGTACAAGAAGTGGAAGGATTCAGAACTGATGTTCGTGTAATTGTTTTGAGTTATTTCAATACTGATTGGTATATCAACCAGATGAGAAGACATTCCTATGAATCTGAGCCTTTGCCATTTACACTTGAAAATAAACATTATGTGCAGGGGGGTCTGAATGATTACCTCCCTATTGTTGAGAATCCCAGTGTAAAAGGAGCTATTAATTTGACACAATTAATGAAGTTGATTCAAAGCGAACATCCGGGTTTACAAATACCTACAAGTATCAGCGCTTATAACTCCATTCCGGCGAAAAACATGTATCTGAACATTGACACCGCCGACATTTTAAAGAAGAACATTGTGCCTGATAATTTAAAACCTCTGATGGTAAGTCGGATGGAGTGGGGATTAAAAGGAAGTGGTCTTGAGAAAAAAGACCTTATGATTCTCGATTTGATGGTTGCTAATAATTGGGAACGCCCCATTTACTTCAACAATACCTCCCTTTCAAGCATCAACATGGATTTCAGGCCATTTGTTGCCCAGGAAGGGAATTCTTATCGGCTTTTACCGGTGAGAAACCCCGATCCTTCAGATTTACTGGTTAACACAGAAGCCATGTACGACAACCTGATGAATAACTATCATTGGAGGGGTTTACAAGACCCAAATATTTATAACTCGGAGGACTACAGAAACTTTGTACTCAACCACAGGGCAACCTTTTATCATCTTGCTGAAGCGTTATTTTATGAAGGAGAATTTGAAAAAGCAGGAGATGCCTTAAAAAAATCTTTGGAGGTGATGCCAGACTCTGGCGTTCCATATGACCATTTTAATGTTCAGTATGTTGATCTTCTGCTTCGGCTAGACGAAAATGATCGTGCGTCTGATATTGCTGAGAAAACCGGAATCAGAGCGGATCAAATGTTAACCTATTATTTTGATAACGATCTTCATAACCAATTAGAAATACAAAGAAATCTGTTAACGCTCAGCGAATTGGCCCGGGCATATAAATCAAACAGGAATGACGACCTTGCAAAGAAATATGAAGAGATGTTCCGTAAGCATTACAGCGGCTTGAACTAGTTTATTTCATCTTCTTCATTCAAGGACTTTTCAAGCTCTTTCTTCCTATATAGGAGCCACTTGCTGAGTTCATTAAACAGCAATGGCAACATAGCGGCCCAAATTCGGTTTTTGATTGTATATGAAATCCCTCTGGGGGTTTGAGAGGAACCTACTGCTTCTTCTTTCTCCGTGGAGTTTTTATTTTCTAAGATTTTATAAATCGTATAGCCTACAAGCAAAGAGCTACCGACAATTGCTCCTGTTTTCAAATATTTTTTCAGTTCGAATTCAAGTGTTTCAGAGTCTGTTTCTATAAAAGATTTCAAACTTCTTTCAACCTTTAAAAGCTTCTCTTTTCTCTTTCCTAGCTCATTCATTGCCTTCGTCTTGTTGTTTGTCTTTTTCTTCTATAATCTGGTCTTCAATTATTTGTTTTAGTTTTCCTGTTTTGGCCATCCAGAGGGTGATTCCAAAAAACAATAAAAAGAGTCCGGTAATAATCAGATAGCCGACATAGGAACTATCCAAATAATCATTGAGAAAAACGGCTAAAGCGAGGCTGCCAAAACCAAGGACAAACAGGCCCAAAATCATCACAATAAGAAAGGAAAAAATATTTGCAATGCCTTTTGATACTTCCTCAATTATATCAAGTTTAAGGAGTTCAATCTTTACCTTGATATAACCGGTTAAGTTTCCAATTAGTTTTCCAATTTTTAAAAAATCCATCATTAGATACAAAGTTAAACCAATGTAGCCGTAATTTGACCGACGCCCTATTCATTCAATAAGTCTGGACGGCGCTCTTTGGTTCTTATAAGCGATTGCTCATATCGCCATTCTTCTATTTTTTTTTCATGACCAGACAACAATAGATCCGGGACTTTCATGCCATTATAATCAGCTGGCCGAGTATAAACAGGAGGAGCGATCAGCTTGTCCTGGAATGAATCAGAAAGCGCTGAACTCTCATCATTCAAAACTCCCGGGATTAATCTTATGATTGCATCAGTCAGAACAGCGGCGGGTAATTCCCCTCCGGAGAGAACGAAGTCACCAATGCTTATCTCTCGAGTTATTAAATTGGCTCTAACTCTTTCGTCAACTCCTTTATAATGCCCACAGAGGATAATCAGGTTTTGTTGAAGGGACATTGCATTTGCCATACCTTGATTTAGCAATTCACCATCAGGGCTCATATAAATTATTTCATCATATTCCCTTTGGTACTTGAGATGATTAATGCAATTATCAATTGGTTCGATCATCAACACCATTCCAGCACCACCTCCAAAGGCGTAATCATCAACGGATCGTTGCTTATTGCTGCTATAATCCCTTAAATCATGAATCTTTATTTCCACTATATCCTTATCCTGTGCCCTTTTAAGGATACTTTGATCCATTGGGCCAACTAATATTTCAGGTAGGCATGTAATGATGTCAATCCTCACGATTCATAAATGTCAAGTAAACCATCAGGCAAATCAACTGTTATCTCAGCTTTTTCAAAGTCTATCTTTTTAATAATTTCATCATTAACTGGGATTAATATTTCCTTTCCATCAGAATCAACAGCAATAAGATTTTGTAAGCCGGCCTCATAGATGTATTGAACTGTCCCAATGAGAGTTTCTTTAGATAATACATTAAGCCCAACTAGTTGATGTAAGTAATATTCACCTTTGCTGAGTTTTGGAAGCTCTTTCAATGGCAGGTAAACTGATTTCCCCTTGAATTCATCAAGTTGATCAAGTGAATTAAAACCGTCTAGCTTGACAATCGCTTTATCAGCTCTGATTTTAACACTTTGAACAAAATAGGGGACAGGTTGACCGAATTCTTCAAAATACAAAGTACGGACGTCTTTATAATACTGTGGATCGGTTACATCCAGGAAAATCATGACTTCCCCTGCCAGACCATGTTTTTTTATCACATGACCCAACAAAAAAAAGTCATCAAAATTCACTTGGCACTAAAATTTAAATCAAGCTTCTTTTGTATCGTCTTCAGAATCTGAGGTTTCATTTGAGGCCAACTCACTGGATGTACTTTCCTCAACCGTTTCCTCTACCTCGGTGGATATGTCAGACGGTGTCTCCTTTCTCTCTGCAACTGCCGCTTCTACTTCAGTTTCTACTACTGTACCTTCTTCAGTCTTAGCAGGAGCAATTGCGTCAGTTTCTGCGACTATACTTTCTGCGACCTCAGCGGGAGTAACGGCATCAGCTTCTGTTACTTCACTCTCTGCGACCATATCTCCTTCGGCCTCGGTAGGTGTAACTGCATCATTCACCACTACTTCAGTTTCTACGACTGTACCATCTTCAGCCTCTGCAGGAGCTTCTTCTACGATATTTTTCTTTCTTATGGCTTCAGCTCTTGCCTCGTTAACTTTCGTTTCAGCTTCAAACCTGGCTTTTTTATCATCTTCTTTTTTCTTATCAAGTCCAGCCACTTTCTGATTGACCCGATCATCTTTACCCTTCTTCCAATCTTCGTACTTGGACTCGGCTTCCTCTTCAGAAATTGCTCCTTTAAGCACACCCATTTTCAGATGTTTTCTTAATAAAAGGCCTTTATAAGATAACATCGCCCTAACAGTGTCGGAAGGTTGTGCGCCCTTCATCAACCAATCTAAAGCTTTGTCTTCCAGGATATCAATCGTTGCCGGATTGGTGTTAGGGTTGTAAGAGCCAATCTTCTCGATGAAACGGCCATCTCTTGGTGCTCGTGAGTCTGCTACTACAATATCGTATAATGCGAGCTTCTTTCTTCCTCGTCTTGTAAGTCTTATTCTTGTTGACATTTCGATTATATATGTTTAATGTGGATCCCGTCCACGGTTCGAAAATTGGACGGCAAAATTAAAAAAAAATATGGAAGAATCTATACATTAATAATTCTTCTTGAATGAATGGTTAATTGGGTAATATGAGAGATGTTAGTGGTAAAATAATTGTATACCCGTTTATACGGTTTTATAAATCCAGACATCCTTCCTACTTTTAATCTACTATCTAAAAAACCGAACATGGATAAATATTCATACATCGCCAACGCCCATGGAGATTACATTGACGAAATCTATAACTCATATAAACAAAATCCGGAGTCAGTGGATATCAGCTGGCAACGTTTTTTTGAAGGTTTCGAATTTCAGTTTTCAAAAGATGGAGAAAATGGTGCCGGGAAAGAGGTTGAGTCGTTGGTGTCGCATAAAGAGACGAGTGTGAGAAACCTCATCTATTCTTATAGATCAATGGCGCACTTGAAATCAAACACTAACCCAGTAAGAGAGAGAAGACAACACTCTACACGACTTGATCCGGAACATTTTGCGCTCTCAAGTAGCGATATGGACACGGAATTTGAAGTTGGAAAAGAAATTGGGATAGGCAAGGCGAAGTTTTCCAAAATACTTGATACCCTGAAAAAGATATATCTCGGACCTATTGGTTTTGAATACAATCATATTCGTGATTCCGACAGATTTGAATGGTGCAGAGATCGTGTTGAAAACCCTTCAACAGGAGCACTTGCCATGGAACCACCATTGGAAGAAAAGAAACTTATCCTGAGCAAACTAAATGAAGCGGTTGTATTTGAAAATTTTCTTCATACTAAGTTCATTGGTCAGAAAAGATTCTCACTGGAGGGAGGTGAAAATACAATTCCGGTTTTAGATAAAATCATCCGATTAGCAGCTGAATTTAATGTTGAAGAAGTAGTGATTGGAATGGCTCATAGGGGCAGGTTGAATGTACTGGCCAACATTATGGGTAAGACTTATGAGCAGATCTTCAACGAGTTTGAGGGGAACGTAGACCCCACGTTGACAATGGGAGACGGTGATGTTAAATATCATTTGGGGTACTCAAGTTTTATACCTACTCCTTCAGGAAGAGATGTATATGTGAAACTCGCACCCAATCCATCTCATCTTGAAGCAGTGGATCCAGTCGTGTTAGGCTACACCAGGGCTCAAATAGACGATGAATATAAGGAAGACGCGAGCAAAGCGATTCCTTTAATTCTTCATGGTGATGCCGCTATTGCGGGGCAGGGAATTCTATACGAGATCGTGCAGATGTCACAGCTCCCAGGCTATACAACAGGTGGCACCATCCATGTTGTGATTAACAACCAGGTTGGATTTACTACGGATTACGATGATGCCAGATCCAGTATCTATTGTACAGACCTTGCCAAGATAATCGATGCCCCAATCCTACATGTAAATGGCGATGATGCCGAGGCTGCAATTTTTGCCGCACAATTTGCGGTTGAATATCGAATGAAGTTTCAAAGAGATGTTTTTATTGATTTGTTGGGATACCGTAGGCACGGTCACAATGAAAGCGATGAACCAAAGTTTACTCAACCCAAACTTTATAGCTTTATAGCTAAGCACCCAAATCCCAGGGAAATCTACCTTAAGAAACTCCTTGACCGGGGCGATGTGGATGCTGAACTTGCCAATAATATGGACAAGGAGTTCAGAGCTGAGTTGCAGGACCGCCTGAATGAAGTTAAACAAAAGCCTCTACCATACATTCCTCAAAAAATTGAAGAGGAATGGCATGTTTTGAGACATTCAACACCCCAAGATTTTGACGAATCGCCTGAAACAGGAATTTCTCCTCAGGCAATAACCAAGGTTGCCAAAGCACTGACCACGTTACCAAATGGCTTCAAACCACTGAAGCAAATCGAGAAAATCATTAAAGACAGGAAAATCAATTTTTTTGATAGAAAGATTCTGTCTTGGGCAGATGGAGAACAATTGGCGTACGGGTCGCTTTTAATTGAGAATAAAATCGTAAGGATGTCCGGTCAGGATGTACAAAGGGGAACATTCTCACACAGACACGCTTATTTATTTGATGCCAACACAAATGAACCTTATTGTCCCCTGGATCACATACAAAAAGACCAACGAAAGTTATGGATTTATAATTCGCTTCTTTCTGAGTTTGGGGTTTTAGGCTTTGAGTATGGTTTTGCGATGGCTACTCCAATGGCCCTGGTAATATGGGAAGCTCAATTCGGTGATTTCGTAAATGGAACACAGGTAATAATTGATCAGTTTATTGCGAGTGCTGAGACAAAGTGGGAAAGAATGAACGGACTAGTTATGCTTCTACCGCATGGATATGAAGGACAGGGGCCAGAACATTCGAGTGCAAGGCCTGAAAGGTTTCTCCAACTTTGTGCAAATAATAATATGGTCGTAAGCAATGTTACGACGCCAGCAAATTTATTTCACTTGCTCCGAAGGCAGGTGACTTGGGAATTCAGAATACCGTGTATAAACTTCTCTCCTAAATCATTATTACGACATCCAAGCGTTGTTTCTCCAATTGAGGAGTTCACACATTCAAAATTCCAGGAAGTCTATGCCGACAATTATGTCACAGACAAATCGGTTAGGAGAGTGTTACTCTGTACTGGTAAGATTTTCTATGACCTATATGAAGAGCAGCAAAAACGTAAAGCTAAAGACGTTGCGATTTTGAGATTGGAGCAGGTGCATCCATTTCCAAGAAAACAATTAGATGTCCATTTGAAAAAGTACAAAAAAGCAGAACTCTTTTGGGTTCAGGAAGAGCCCAATAACATGGGTTGTTGGACATATATTCTCAGAACAATGGAAGAGTACAAGGAACTCAAACTAATAGCAAGGAAGGCCAGTGCGTCTCCTGCAACTGGATTTGCCAAGCTTCACCGTGAAGAGCAAGCCAGGATAGTTCAAAAGAGTTTCGATTAAAAAAACTAAGAATTTAAACGATAATTAAAATGAGTTTACAAATGAAAGTTCCTTCCGTAGGGGAGTCCATTACCGAAGTAACGGTTTCACAGTGGATGAAAAAAGACGGCGACATTGTAGAGATGGACGAAGTAATATGTGAATTGGAGTCTGATAAAGCCACTTTCGAATTAATTGCTGAAGCACCTGGAAAATTAATTATTAAAGCACAAGAAGGAGAGACACTGGAGATAGGTGCTGTTGTTTGCGAAATTGAAGCCAGTACTGCTCCGACAGATCCAAAGAAAGCTGAGGAGCCAGTAGTACTTGAATCAACACCGAAGGCTACCGGGAAAGTTGTAGAAATGAAAGTACCCGCAGTAGGAGAATCAATTACCGAAGTTACTATTTCAAGCTGGATGAAAAAGGATGGTGATTTAGTAATGTTGGACGATCCCATTGCTGAAATTGAATCTGATAAGGCAACGTTTGAGCTTGCAGCGGAGGCCAGTGGAAAACTAAGTATTCTGGCCAAAGAAGGTGATACGCTCGAAATTGGTGCAATGATCTGTAGGATTGAGGTTATGGAAGGAATCTCAGAATTGCAAAATGAGGCTCCTCCGGCTCAGTTAAATACTGAAAATAAATCAGCTCCAGATCAGAACTATGCATCAGGACATCCCTCTCCCGCGGCTGCTAAAATATTATCCGAAAAAGGTGTTGATCCGTCTTCGATAGTGGGAACTGGCAAGGATGGAAGGCTCACCAAAGAAGATGCCCAAAAAGCTGAAGTTGGAAAAGTTGTTGCACAAGATCAAGCCAGTATTCCTGCCAGTAGACCAGAAACGGCAGGTCGCAATCAGCGCAGGGAAAAGATGTCAAGTCTTAGGAAAACCATTTCAAGGAGACTTGTATCGGTGAAAAACGAAACGGCGATGCTTACCACGTTTAATGAGGTGAACATGAAGCCAATAATGGACATAAGGAAAAAATACAAGGAATCTTTTAAAGAAAAACATCAAGTGGGACTTGGCTTCATGTCTTTCTTTACAAAGGCCTGCTGTCTTGCCCTTCAGGAATGGCCAGCTGTTAACGCCCAGATAGACGGCGACGAGCTGGTTTATGGCGACTATTGTGATATTTCGGTGGCGGTTTCAACTCCGAAGGGCTTGGTTGTTCCTGTTATAAGGAACGCTGAGGCACTCTCTTTTGAAGGAATTGAGAAAGAAATTGTGAGACTGGCAACCAAGGCCAGGGATGGCAAACTGAGTATTGATGAAATGCAAGGGGGCACATTCACAATCACGAACGGTGGAGTATTTGGGTCAATGCTAAGTACACCAATTATTAATGCACCACAGTCAGCGATTTTAGGGATGCACAATATTGTTGAGCGACCTGTAGCAGAAGAAGGGCAAGTAGTCATCAGGCCAGTAATGTTCGTTGCTTTGTCATATGACCATAGGGTAATAGATGGACGTGAGTCCGTTAGTTTTCTAGTAAGGGTTAAGGAATTACTTGAAGATCCCACGAGATTATTGTTGGGGGTTTAACCGAAATAAGAATTATAGAATACTTCGCAGTTGAAATACATAAATTGTATACAATGAAATATGATGTTACAATAATTGGATCAGGCCCTGGAGGATATGTAGCTGCCATTAGGTGTGCCCAGTTAGGTATGAAAACGGCTATCATTGAAAAATACGACACCCTGGGTGGTACTTGCCTGAATGTGGGATGTATACCTTCCAAAGCGCTACTTGATTCGACCGAGCATTTCCACAACGCTGCAACAACTTTCAAGGAGCATGGTATTGAGATCAATAAGCCTAAATCTAACCTGGGCCAAATGATCAAAAGGAAGGATGGCGTGGTCAAAGCGACATGTGACGGGATTGATTACCTGATGAACAAGAATAAAATTGATGTATTTCATGGAGTAGGCTCATTTAAAGATAAAAATACAATCACCGTTTCTGGAAAGAAACCCCAGGAAATCGAAACAGATAAGGTGATCATTGCTACAGGTTCAAAACCATCTTCCCTGCCGTTCATAAAAATTGATAAAAAACGAATAATCACCAGCACAGAAGCATTAAACCTGATGGAAATACCCGAGCATATGATCATCATCGGAGGCGGTGTTATCGGTATGGAGTTGGGATCGGTTTATGCACGTCTTGGATCAAAAATTACCGTGGTGGAATTCCTTGACTCCATCATTCCTACAATGGATAAAACCATGGGTAAAGAACTTCAAAAATCAACCAAGAAACTTGGCTTTGAATTTTATCTCAGCCACAAGGTTTACGAGGTTACAGCCAAAGGGAAGCAAGTCTCTGTAAAGGCTGAAAGTACAAAAGGAGATAAAGTTGAGATCAAGGGCGATTACTGCCTGGTATCCATTGGGCGAAGGCCTTTCACCGATGGTCTTGCGCTCGAAAATGTGGGTATTACATCAGACAAGGCGGGAAGAATCGAAGTGAATGAGCATTTACAGACCAATGTCTCAAACATTTATGCTATCGGCGACGTCGTGAAAGGTGCGATGTTGGCTCACAAAGCCGAAGAAGAGGGCACGCTGGTTGCAGAATCAATTGCCGGGCAAAAACCTCATATCAATTACCTATTGATTCCGGGAGTAGTGTATACCTGGCCGGAGGTCGCATCGGTTGGATATACCGAGGAGCAGCTAAAAGAGCAAGGGCGAGAATATAAAACGGGTTCATTTCCCTACAAAGCACTCGGGCGGGCAAGAGCAAGTATGGATCTGGATGGCCTGGTAAAAGTTCTGGCAGATAAGCAGACTGACGAGATTTTAGGGATGCACATCATTGGAGCCAGAGCTGCCGATATGATTGCAGCCGGCGTTACTGCCATGGAATACAGGGCATCTGCAGAAGATGTGGCAAGGATGTCACACGCTCATCCAACCTATATGGAGGCTGTGAAAGAAGCATGTCTGGCAGCCACTGAAAATCGACCTATCCATATATGATTGGCCAAGTAAATGGGCATAATTGATTTATAAAAAAAATAAGTACTAGCCACCTTAAGCATTTTCATTTACCCTGAAAATCTAAAGGTAAATTCTAAATTTTCAGGGTAATGGTCATCTATTTCTCAAATTTGGCCAGCACCTTATCTACTTCATTGTTTGGATTGGCACAGCCATCGCCAGGTTTAACTGCTTTCCCACAAAATCCACAAGTGTCTCCATTTTTATTGAGATAAGGGCTCTGCGACGCACATGTTCCTTTGAATTCTCCATTTTTTAGAAAAATTAATCGTACTGACATGAAGATGAAGAATATGGCAATAATTCCAATACCTAAGAAGATCGTGGTCATTGAGCTAAATTTTTGTAAAAATAAATCTTTTAGTTTTGCCAACGACGGTAAACCCAATTTATTCAGAAAATGAAAGAGATAATAAAGACGAAAGATGATAATCGGCAACAAAAGTTAGAGGCTTTTGACAGGCTTTTGACCATCATGGATGAATTGCGTGATAATTGTCCCTGGGATAAGAAACAGACTATTGAAAGTCTTCGTCACCTAACCATTGAGGAAACCTATGAATTATCGGATGCAATTCTTGAAAATGATCTGGATGAGGTAAAAAAGGAATTAGGTGATTTAATTCTTCACATAGCCTTTTATGCGAGAATCGGATCTGAAAGAAATGCTTTCGATATTACGGATGTTTTGAATGCAATCTGTGACAAGCTCATCCACAGGCACCCACATATTTACGCTGATGTGGAGGCTAATGATGAAGAAACTGTCAAAGCGAATTGGGAGAAAATCAAGCTTAAAGAAAAAGGAAATAAATCGGTATTGGGAGGCGTTCCTAAATCGCTTCCTGCCCTTGTAAAAGCGATGAGGATACAGGAAAAGGCAAGAGGGGTAGGATTTGATTGGAGGAAACGTGAAGACGTTTGGGATAAAGTTCTTGAGGAGTTGGATGAGTTTCAAATGGAGGAGAATTCAGAAAAAGCCAAAGAAGAATTTGGTGATCTCCTGTTTTCGCTGATTAACTATGCAAGGTTTGTAGACATTAATCCCGAAGAAGTTTTAGAAAGAACCAATAAAAAATTTATAAGACGCTTTCAATTCATAGAAAGTGAAGCGGTGAAGGACAATAAGGTGCTAACGGAAATGACTATAGAGGAGATGGATAAATATTGGGAACAGGCCAAGGCATTAGGGTAATATGTGCCGTATTGCTCTCATCCTTCTGATCTTTTATGGTTCAGTACAATCACAGGATTTGGATTATGCGTCATGGGTAATCAAAAGCCTTACCGATCGAAGCATGCATGGAAGGGGCTATGTTGACAATGGACATAAGATAGCTGCCGATTTCATTTCTGATCAGTTCAAGATGATCGGACTTCAATCATTTAGCATAAATTATCAGCAGGAATTCCCTTTATCGGTCAATACTTTCCCCAAAAAAATGGGTGTCAAAATTGATAATCAAAAGCTAATTCCGGGCGTGGATTTTTTAATTAATCCATCATCTCCAGGAATTAAGGGACAGTTTGTTGCCACAATCGTTTCAATCGACTCTCTTTTGATAAACAATTACAAGTGGATTAAGAGAATTAAATCCCTTTCATCGGTATTAATAGTAGATAAAACAGGGTTCGGACTTCTTTCGAAAGAAGATAAACAAATTATTAACGACTTGATTGATGCCCTCCTTTTTAATGAGGATCTAAATATTCCGGCAATAGTGTTGCTAACCGATGATAAGCTCACTTGGAGCATTAGCCAGCAAGTGGCTTTTCGCCCTCTGATATCGATTCGGAAATCAGTGATTGAAACTCATGATTTGACCCAAATTAAATTAACCATTGAAAATGACTTTAGGGAGGATATCATCAGTCAAAATGTGATCGGGATGATCCCAGGAAAAAGAGCCGACTCAATAGTAATGATAACTGCCCATTATGATCATCTTGGGAAACTTGGTAAAAAAACTTTTTTCCCGGGGGCAAATGACAATGCAAGTGGTGTTGCCATGATGCTCACTCTTGCGAAACACTTTTCATTCGATGAAACACCTGAATTTAACACTTTATTTGTTGCATTTGGTGCCGAGGAGGCTGGCCTTATAGGATCACAATATTATGTTGGGAGACCAATTTATCCCCTTAAAAAAATCAAATTTCTTGTCAATTTGGATTTAGTAGGAACCGGTGATGATGGTGCCATGGTTGTAAATGGAGCGATTTTTAATAAGGAGTTTAATCAGTTGGTGAGTTTAAATACACAAATGAAACTACTCCCTGAAATCAAGTCCCGAGGTGGGGCATGCAACAGTGATCATTGTCCGTTCCAACGTGAAGATGTTCCTTGCTTCTTCATTTATACCCTCGGAGGTATTCAAGCCTATCATGACGTTTATGACGTCCACGAAACATTGCCTTTAACGGGTTTCGTAGAACTACAGCAACTCATCAGGGCATTTCTGGCAAATCTTTAATAAGGTTTTCTACATATTTATGGGTAATATTATTCGAGCTATGAAATATTAGATCCTCGGATTTGACTCAAAAAATGATTCGAAAAGGTGCCCATTCTCTTTTGATGCTAACAATTGTGGCTCTGGGTGCTTGCCATGAACCCCCGAAGTCTGTTGAAATCACATCAAGCCCTATCGCTATTTCTCCAATCGATTTTGATCTGGATTCAATAATTAAACGAGGCTCTCTTAGAGTAATTATAGATAACAGTTCCACCGGTTATTTTATTTATAAAGGACAACCAATGGGCTATGAATATGATCTTTTGGATCTTTTCTCAAGAGAGATTGGCGTCACACTGGAATTTCTTTTAACAACTAATCTGCCCAGCACTTTCGATCTTCTGGACAAAGGTGATGGTGACATTATTGCATACAGTCTTACGGTAACAAAGGAAAGAAAGAATAAGGTTTCTTTTACGCAAAGTCATATCCAGGCACGTCAGATGCTGGTTCAACGCAAACCACAAAATTGGCGAGATTTAAAACTTCATGAGATAGAAAAACAACTCATCAGAAACCCACTGGATTTAGTCGGAAAGTCTGTTCATGTGAGACCTTCATCTTCCTATGCCGAACGGCTAAGGAATCTCTCTGGAGAAATTGGTGATGACATACAAATAGTTGAGGATTATGAAGAAACTACACAGGAAGAACTCATTGAGATGGTCTCCAATGGATCAATTGACTACACAATAGCCGACGAACATATCGCTATGGTAAATGCTACTTACTACTTGAACATTGACGTAAAAACGCCTATAAGTTTTCCACAGAACATTGCATGGGCAGTCAGAAAAAATTCAACTAATCTACTGGAGATCCTCGATCATTGGATTGACAGAATGAAAAAAACGCCCGACTATTATGTGATATTCAACAAATATTTCAAAAACCCTAAAATTCACCTAGCAAGAGTCAGAAGTGACTATTCAAATATTTTTTCAGGAAATAAGATCTCCCCATACGATGCTTTGATAAAAGCGACTGCTCAGGATTTAAATTGGGACTGGAAATTACTGGCTGCCCAGATTTACCAGGAATCAAAATTTGATCCCAAAGCAAGATCATGGGCAGGGGCGATAGGGTTGATGCAAATGATCCCTGAAACCGGAATGGCCTATGGAGTTGTTAATTTGGAAAATCCGGCAAACAGCCTCAAATCTGGTGCATCTCACATCAAATGGCTCAATGATTATTGGAAGAAAAAAGTCCCTGACAGCCTTGAAAGGACAAGGTTCATTTTGGGTTCATATAATGCCGGTCACGGGCATGTACTGGATGCCTACAGATTAACAGAGAAGTACAAAGGAGACCAAACCAAATGGAACGAGGTAGCCCAATACCTATTAAAAAAATCTAAAACACAATATTTCAATGATCCAGTAGTTAACTTTGGCTATTGTCTTTGTCAGGAACCGGTTCAATATGTTGAAAATATTTTGTATCTGTTTGATCAGTACTCCACGTTAATTGGTGAAGATGCGCAAATTAGATCTTCTAGTTAATAATTTCAGATTCCGATACTAATGATGAGGATTTCGTATAATAATTTATCTTAGACTAATTTTCATTTTACAATTCGGATGACGCCACAAATCGAAAAGCTTTATAAAGAATACAAAAGAATCAGGCCCGTTAAAATTGATGTTCAACAATTTACCTATCTGGTAAATCTTTTTCCTGCAATGATGGTGGTTATGAGTGATGATGTGCTTGATACCACAGAGTGGGAAGCGGTAAAAAGCCTTGCCAGGGCGATGGCACAAAGCCTCCCGGAAGAACAGCTGGATCCGGAAGAACAGGAGGGACTCGAAAGAGTTTTTGTGACAGAATTCAGGTATTTGCTTGATAATACAGAAAGATGGAAGTCAAAATTCCTCAATGTGCTTAGCGATCTTGTAAAGGAAAATAATCAGAACAAGGAATTTGTATTAGAATCAATGTACCTGTTTGCAAATGCATCAGATGGCATTTCTTCTGAGGAACAAGCAGCTATTAATGACTTATCTAAAAGGCTTAATCTGGAATATTAATTCTGTAAGTACTTCAATTTAATTATTTCTTTTTCAGATAATATTCTCCATTTTCCGCGGGGAATATCCTTCTTGGTTAAACCCGCATACATGACACGGTCAAGTTTGACAACCTCGTACCCTATCGCTTCGAATATCCTGCGAACAATTCTGTTTTTGCCGATATGTATTTGTACCCCTAGGGCACGACGATCTTTTGATACGATCGCCATTTCATCCGGCTTGGCAATTCCGTCTTCCAATTCGATACCGGCCTCAACTTTTAAATAGTCCTCATCTGTAATGGGTTTGTCAAGTGTCACCTCATAGAGCTTCTTCACCTCTCCTGAAGGATGGCTTAATTTTTTTGCAAGATCTCCGTCATTTGTAAAAAGTAAGAGTCCAGTTGTCATTCTGTCTAACCTGCCTACTGGATAAATTCGGTGGTTAGTTGCAGTTTTTACAAGTTCCATTACAGTTTTTCGCCCCTCTGGATCCTCAACCGTGGTAATAAAACCTCTCGGCTTGTTTAATAGAACATAAATGGGTTTTTCAAGAGTCAGAGGTTTTCCATCATAATTTACTTTATCCGTTATCGGGTTAACTTTAAATCCAAGTTCTGTTATGACGTTGCCATTGACTTTTATTTGACCCTTCTCAATGAGTTTATCGGCGTCCCTTCGGGAGCAAACACCCGAATTGGAAATATATTTATTTAATCGAATAGGTTCACTACTTGGGACTGAGACTTCTTTTTTGACCTTATTTACGGGCTTGCGTCGCTGACGGTTCTCTTGGGGAATTTTCATACCTGAACATTAAAGCTGCAAAGCTATTACAAAACCTGACAGCAGGACTTTCTAAAAAATAACCAGTATCTAAACGGAAATGACTTAGCTGTCTGTCTCTTCAGAGGCTTGCTCTCCGATTTGGTTATCCGTTGAAGCGAAATCCTTTATTGTTGGAAGTTCACCCAGATCATTTATGCCAAAATAATCCATGAATTTTTCACTGGTGCCATATAAAATTGGTCGTCCAACTGCATCTTGCTTCCCTTTAATTTCGACCAACTCTTTGTCGAGTAACTTTTGAACCGAGTAGTCGCAATTTACGCCCCTTACTTGTTCGATATCACCCTTTGTAACAGGTTGCTTGTAAGCAATGATGGACAGTGTTTCAAGTGAAGAATTTGAGAGACGTTTTTTTGATTGTTGTTTGAGCAGGATCCCGATACTTGCCTGATAAGCAGGCTTGGTAAGAAATTGGTAACCTCCTCCAATTTTGTATACCTGAAAGGACGATTCGTCCTTCTGATAGTGGTCTTCAAGTTCTGAAATAGAATTACTGATGTTCTCCATGGAAACTTCGGTGTTGAACATCTCATTCAGGCAATTCTGGATTTCATTTTCAGAAATTGGTGTTGCCGAACAAAAAATCAAAGCTTCAATATGATTTTTTAGAAAATCCAAAACCTCTTACCTGCTTTGCTTAAGCTTTGCCTCGATTGAATGCAAAGTATGCGGCACGGCACGTAGGCGTTCCTTTCTTATGAGTTTACCGGTATCAATACAAATACCGTAAGTTCCATTCTTAATTCGAATTTGGGCATTTTCAAGTTGAGTAATAAATTTTTGCTGTCTGGCAGCAAGCTGGCTGAGGTTCTCCTTTTCTGCAGTGTCCGCACCATCTTCAAGCATTTTTACATTATAACTCTCAGAATCTGGCCCGTAGTCATCAGAATTCTTGCTGAGTGATTCTTTAATGTAACTCAATTCTTTCTTTGCTTTTTCAAGTTTGTCCATTATCAATTGTTCAAACTCCTTTAGCTCACTTACACTATACCGGGTTTTTGTTTCTTGTTTCATTTGAACCTCCTTATTACGGGTTATGTAGGGGTAGAGTGCCCTTGCAAAATTTTGCCCTAAAGTAAACCAACAAAACTAAATTAAAAATAAGGCAACTGGTAACTTCCCTCGTGACAAGTCATTGATGATCCTGATTTAGCATGCAATAACTCATCTTATTAAAGATAACGAAAACAGTTTATTAATGGACAATCTTTATCTCCCTAAATTGAGCTCATTCAAATCGCCAGGTTTTAAGATCAAAGTCATATTTATATTCATATACGTTAACATTCTCCGATTTAAGAAGCTTTCGCGAGTTATTTATGAATAGATTCATTTTGCTTGCAGCGGTTTCATCTAAAAAGGAAGATTGCTGCTGGAACTTTGATGCCGGTAATACATAAAATCCTTTGGTTCCATCAGCGTTTTCAGGATTATAAACCCAGGTTAGATAATAACCAGCCGATGCCACCCAAGAGGAGCTGTCATTTTTAGCCAGGTCAATCCTTAACATAGCACCTCCGTCTCGATTCGTTGTTCTCTGGTGACTCACAAAGTTGCCTAAAGAGTAGACAACGACATTATCCTTGTTAAGCTCCCTGTTATATGTATTTTCCATCCGCTGAAGCACATGGGGATGCGATCCTATTACAAAATCGGCACCGGTGTCAAAACATAGCCTTGCAATGTTGATTTGATCTGCTGATGGATTCTGTTCATATTCCAGACCCCAATGGACAAACACGACAATTTTATCTACCAAATATGATATTGTTAGTTTAATGTCGGCAATGATGTCTTCCTCATTTATCAAATTGACGATATTACCTTCAGGAACGGTGATGCCATTTGTGCTGTATGTATAGTTCAATAGACCTATTCTGAAACTGTTCTTCTCAATGATCATTGGAAATGTTTCCATTTTCTCCTTGATGCTAGAAAATGTTCCTGTATGTGAAATTTCCAGGCTATCAAGTACATGAATAGTACGCTCAATACCTTTCCTGCGCTTGTCAGCAGAATGATTGTTCGCTGTTACGAGGATATCTACCCCGCTCTCCTTCAGAGCCACGGCAATTTCATCCGGAGCGCTAAACTGCGGATACCCGGTATAGGGTTGGCCTCCCAGTGTCAATTCAAGGTTAGCTATGGTTACATCAGCTTCGGACATCAAATCACTTATGTGGTCAAATGTATTATAATGGTACTTGCCGCTGTTAACATCAAAGGCACTGGTAATTTGATCTTTATGTTGCATCACATCCCCAATAAAAAGGAGGGATAATTTATTGTTACTATCCTGACAATAAATGACTGTGTTTATAATGAGACAAAACAAAAAAAGAAAGGGGCGCATGCCTTAAGATAATTCGATACTATTCAAAACTTTCAAATACTCCTGAATAAACTCTTCTTTCCTTTTCAATCGATATTGCATTACCCATCTCGGATGCGGTAATGATTCGATTCTTTTAAATAGCTGATAGCTATGATTTATTCTATTAAGAAAAGAAACATTCTTACCCTGCCCAATGCTAATTGCAATATTCGGGGAGCATCCAAAGTTCAGTTGATTTTTAAGGCAATTGACGGCAAATGGTTCAATTGCGGTTTCAATTTTTTTTTCATCGTAATAATTGTAATTCTTCCCATTCTTTACAAAGCCCAAAGGCGAGACAGCAGAAATGAAAAAAAGCGAATAAAATTCTTTTGGCCCACCATAAGCACGTATCACATCGTAAAAGAACGTTGATGAGAGCTCAGGTCGTTTATCAAAATCGTTTGGAATACCACAATCATATTCCAATCTGATGGGATCAGTAAAACCAATACCAGTAAGGCCGGAGCCATAGCGACCTGGATTGATCCCCAGAAGTAGTGTCCGGGGATTATTATCGGAATAATATCTCATAAAAAATTTCTCAACCAATTCCCATGTTGAGTTATTTTTGAACGGATATAGAATGTCTATTCCAGCGGGTAATAACCTGGGTACGGTTAAAGTTTTATAAAAGTTTAAAACAGACTCACCGAATGTCACTACTTCATTCCTTCGGTGGCGAAATCATAATGTGAGCCCTGTGTGTTCCTGGATCCATAATCCATGGATGACCCGGTCCGGTTGGTTTTGTGGGCAGACCGGATGAAGCAGATGTTGCAAATGGAATGTATACAACATATCTTAAAAAAGCATTGTCGACCACCCCTGTTTCAGGGTTATACATTCCATCACTACCTGAAAGGATATGCAAAGTGGCTGGATGGTCTGGCATTTTTAGTTTACCCGATTTTGCCTCTTCTTCCCTGGCATCGAATATTTCAGAGGGCGTTTTACCCTGGGCTCTCAATTCTCTCCCCCTTGCCATAAACTCCTCAAGGTCCTTATGATAGCAAGCTGCATTAAATCCAGATTTATTTGGATCATCAGCAAGACAAATTAAATCATTAGAACCTTTTTGAAGTGTTACTAAATTTCCATCCGCATCATATCCATAGACCATGGCTCCCACGCGAATCTCTTCAGGTGCCGCCTGAATCGCAGCTGCAATTTGAATCGCTGGATCTGGAATCTGGGCATTGGAATTGAAGTAAAAAACAAATAGTAGGAGAGTAATTGCCACTTTTTTCATTGCATGTGAATTAACTGAAGAGGGAATTTAGCAAAATGCAATTCAATTGACTAATAATGAGCCTTAATTATTGTCCAGGAGATTCCCAGGTGTCCGGGTGTTTTCTCCAGGCTTGCAATGATGTTAGTTGTTCTTCCATTATAAATTTACGGTTGATAGCCTCCTCCAGGAGATTTTCGTAATTGCTCAGGCTAAAATAGTCAACCGAAGCCTGCCTTAAATTCATATCTGCAATGTCAAAGCCATAAGTAAATATTGCACCCAAACCTAATACTTCGAGTCCAGCTGCCCGAATAGCCTCAATTGCTTTAAGAGAACTCCCACCTGTTGAAATCAAATCTTCAATTACTACCACTTTTTGTCCCGGTACTACTCTTCCTTCAATCAAGTTTTCCATTCCATGACCTTTTGGTTTCGATCTTACATAAATGAAAGGCAACTTCATAGTATCAGCCACCAGAGCTCCTTGAGGAATACCGGCTGTGGCAACACCTGCGATTGCTTCGCATTCCGGATATCTACTATTTATTACTGATGATAGTGAATCCTTAACAAGCGATCTAATGTCCGGATATGATAATGATAGTCTGTTGTCACAATAAATTGGAGATTTCCAACCGGAACTCCAGGTGAAAGGGTTATCCGGTTGCAATTTTATAGCCCCGATCTCAAGGAGTGAGGCCGCTATCTTTCGGTTAGTGTCGTCCTGGTTCATATCCGCAAAGTTAGAAGCATCGCTAACAAATCAAGCACTAAAAAAAGCGCGTAAAACTTAGTTTAAGCGCCTTCGTAAAAGAATCGAACAATTCCTAAGCCTTGTTCATTTCAAGTTTAATATCAAGAATAACTTCTTCACCAATCACCAAGCCTCCAGCTTCAAGTGCATTACCATAGACCAGACCAAAGTCCTTCCTGTTTAAGGTACCGCTCACTTTAAAGCCGGCCTTAATGCCCCGGCCGGTATCAATTGTACCATTGTATTTAACATCAAGTTTTACAGATTTCGTAACACCATGCATTGTTAAGTCACCAGTAAGCTCATATTTGCCATCGCTTAACTTCTTGAATGATGTTCCTGTAAACGAAATTTCAGGTGTGTTCTCCACATCAAAAAAGTCTCCTGACCTGAGGTGATTATCTCTTCTTTCTATACCGGTGTCAACACTTGTAGCTCTTGCGGAAAAACTAATTTGAGCATCAGTAAGGTCGTCCTTAGATGCAGTCAATGAAGCATCAAAATCGTTAAAGCGTCCATCTACTTCAGATACCACCATATGGGCAATGGTAAAACCAATAACTGAGTGGGACTTGTCAGCGTTCCACGTAGTTTGAGCCGCAACGGCTATAACCATTCCTAACAATAAAGCTTTAATTAAAATCAGTTTTTTCATTTCGTTTTTTGTTTTTAAAAAAGGTGTAGGTACATATATTTATTTGATGGTAAACTCTTTTCAAAGGATTTAGTTTCAAATCAACCGCGAAATTATGAAGACTCATCTTTACAGCAGGTTAATTTTATATTATCGGTATGATAAAAACTATTAAAACTTATCACACTCATCCGAACCTTTATGAATAAAGTTGCAATATCCCGTAATGCTTAATGTTTGCCACGTTT